>JALHLM010000169.1 GCA_022844585.1 Pirellulales bacterium
CGCCGAAGTGGCTAACTTCCAGGCCGGCGAGTCGATTATCGAACAAGGCACTTCCAGCCAGGTGCTGTGGATTGTCCTGGAAGGAACCTGCGAAGTGCTGATGCGCTTCGACGGCAGCGGCGCGAACCGCCCGCCCACGGTGCTGGCGGAACTCGGCCCGCAAAGCAACTTCGGCGAGATGTCGTTCTTCCACCGCGCGCCGCATTCGGCGAGCGTGCGCGCGAAGACTCCGGTCAAGCTCCTGCGGATCGAACGCACCAGGTTCGACGCGTTGATTCCGTGCGAAGGCAACGCGGCCTGCAAGGTCGCCCTCAATACGATCGAAACGCTCGCCGAACGCCTCCGCCGCATGGGCCAATGGGTGGCGGAACTCGCCGCAGACAAGCCGCCGCACCGCCGCGAACCGGAATGGAATCAACTGCGCACCAAAGTCTTTGACGGTTGGAAACTATAAACGCCAGTGGCAGTGTCCACTCCAAGCTCAGGGAAGGTTGTCCGAGACGTCTATTCATGGACCGTCTTTGGACAACCTTCCCTGGGCTTAGCGCGAAAAAAGCAACCACCAACTCAACCGCGTGAATTACATGAAACTCCAAAACCTCAACGAAGTCCCTTCGCAAGACGTGACCATGGAAGGTTCCTCCGGCTGCCAGGTGAAGTGGCTCGTCGGGCAGCCGGAAGGGGCGCCGAACTTCGCCATGCGGCAATTCGAGGTCGCGCCCGGCGGCTTTACGCCCAAGCATAGCCATCCCTACGAACACGAAGTCTATGTGCAAGAAGGCCAAGGCGTGGTGATCGACGGCGATCAGGAGCGCCCGCTCGGCCCAGGAGACGTGGTTTACGTCGCGCCCAACGACATCCATCAATTCCGCAACGCCGGCCCGACGCCGCTCAAGTTCCTCTGCATCGTGCCCCACGTGCCGAAGGATACGCCGGTGACTTTAGTTCCCGAGTGCGAAGCCGTCGGAAAGTGATGAGTGCGGCGCAAAAGTTGCGGCACGGTCTCCCGACCGTGCCACCCATCCGACCGAAGGTCTCCATGCGTGATACTACACCGTGGTACGGTCGGGAGACCGTGCCACAACGTCGTGGGTTCTAACTGCCGCGCTCCCATTCCAAACTCTGCACATGCGTCGATCGATTGCCCGGGCGTTGTTCTATCCGACGTTGTGCTGGAACTTGCTGCTCAACCGGCTGACATCCCGGCGGTGGTGGGATCGCGTCGATGGGAACGTGATTCTCGGAGCGTTGCCGTTCGCCAACGACGTGCAACCACTCTACGACTCCGGCGTGCGGGCCGTGGTGAATACTTGCGAAGAGTACGCCGGACCGGTCGAGGAGTATGCGCGGCTGGGTATCGAGCAGATGCGGATGCCGACGACCGATTTCACGCCGCCGCGTTTGGCGGACGTCCGCCGCGCCGTGGCCTTCATCGCCTCAAAGGCCGATCGCGGCGAAACGGTCTACGTCCACTGCAAAGCCGGCCGCGCACGGAGCGCCACGGTCGTAGCCTGCTGGTTGATGTACCGGTATCGCATCAGCGCGAACGAGGCGGTCTCGCGACTAAGACAAGTGCGCCCGCACATCGTGAAAGAACTGGAACGCCGTACGGTGGTGCGGGAGTTTGAACGCGAAGTCTGACGAGAGACTCCCTCGCTACTTCAATTGCTCGTTCCAAGAAGCAGTCGCATATTTCTCTTGCGCGAGCCGTCGCGCGTCCGCCAACGGCGGGTCTCCATAAGCAACGTCGGCGGTCCACGTCTCGGCGAGCGAGCGGCGTACATCGCCGCCCTTCATCGGGAGATTGACGACAAAATCATCATGCGTCCGCGCGGCGCGATAATCCGGCATGCGCGGCGGCATGATCAGGTAGCGGCCAATTGTTTCGAGGGGAAAGTCGTAGAGCAGAGTTCCGTGGTAGAGGAGATTCCGGCGACGCTGCCGGAGGCTGTTGCCGGAGATTTTCTTGTCGCCAATCACCAGGTCACTGGTGCCACGGCACTTCACGCCGGGGACCAAATGGCCAATCGCCGCGATCGTACGGTCCAGCACAAAGCGGTGCGCCACGGAAACATCGCGCAATTCCGGACGCAATTCGAGGCTCAACACCAGGCTGTACATCAAACAGCCCGGCCCGGCGACGATCGCCGCCCCGCCGCTGGTGCGACGCACGACTGGCACGTTGTCCACCAGACAATTTGCCAGAATCACCTCGGCCGACAACCGTGACGAACGCCCGACCACCACGGCCGCCGATGCCGGCTCCCACAGGCGCAGGCATTCGGACCGTGACTGCGAGGTCTCGGCCGCTTCGAGGAGCGCCTCGTCCAACGCCAGGTCTTCGGCCACGGTCGGCATGGTGTGATTGAGTAGGTACACGTGCGATTCTATGCCATGAGTGCCGCGGCGGAACGAGGGTATGATAGCCGGAGGGATCGGTTCGGTTAAACCGGCGAAGACTCAGACACTAGGTCGCCCATGCGCGGGTCGCTATTCTGCGGAGGAATGCTCTTGGCCGCCGTCGCGGCGCTCGGCTGCCTGGCGGCGACCGATACGCGGATCGCCGCGCTATTAGGCAATACGCTGCTACTGTCCGGAGGCGTGGCGCTGGTGGCGTTGCCGATCGGCGTCGCACTTGGCTGGCTCGTGGCGCGGACCGATTTGCCGGGACGTCGCGTGACTTTCGCGCTGCTCGCCGCACTCTTGTTCTTGCCCCTCTACGTGCAAGCGGCGGCCTGGGACGCCGGCTTTGGCCTTCAAGGTTCGTTGACGCGCCAATTCCTGGGGGGCGACGTCTGGCTCAACGGCATGCCGGCCGTGATCTGGATTCATGCGCTCGCGGCCATTCCCTGGGCGGCGCTCTGCGTGGCGCTGGGCGTAAACGGCGTCGAGCGCGAACTCGAAGAAGAGGCGCTGCTCGAAATGCCCGCCTGGCAGGTCGCCCTGCGCGTATCGCTACGCCGCGCCGCGCCGGCGCTCGGACTGGCGCTCGTCGGCATTGCCTTGACCACGGCGACCGAGACGACCGTGACCGACTTATTTCGCGTGCGGACGTTCGCCGAAGAACTGTTCACGATGCAACAACTCGGCGACGACCGGGGCCTAAGCACGGTGGTCCTCGCGAGCCTCGTGGCGACCGCTTGGCTCGTGACCTTCGCACTCGTCTTCGGCGCGTCATTGGCGACGGTCGTGCGCGCTCGACGTCCTTACATCTCGCGCATCTTCCCGCTGGGGCGCTGGCGATGGCCGAGTTGGTTGGCCGTTACCACGGTCTTGCTACTCGCGGTCGGCGCGCCCGTTGCGTGTCTCGCATTCAAGGCGGGTCTTATCGTCGAAATGCAAGGCGCGACGCGCGCGCGCCACTGGTCGGCCGCCGGCGCAGCGGTGACGACTTGGCGCAGCGTTTATCGATTTCGCGAAGAACTCGGCTGGTCATGCGCCGCAGCGGTCCTCGCCGCCAGCGCCGCCGCGGTATGTGCCGCGCCCCTCGCATGGATCGCACGGCGCGGCCGTTGGCGTGGCTGGTTCTCAGGTGGTGTTGCCGTGGCAATGCTGGCCACGCCCGGTTCATTGCTGGCGATGGCATTGATGCGCACGTTGTCTCAACCGAACGCGAGCCTGTTACTCTGGCTGCGCGATCAGCCGTTGAGTTGCCTGGTGCTGGTGCAAGGATGGCGTGCCTTTCCCTGGGCGCTCGGAATCTTGTGGTTCGCCTTGCGAACGGTCCCTGAGGCTCAACTCGACGTGGCGAAGTTGGACGGACTTGGCGCATGCGCGCGCTTCGGACGCGTCGGACTTGCGCAACATCGAGGCGCACTCGCCGCCGCGTGGATCGTCGCATTCACGATCGCGATTGGCGAACTCCCAGCCAGCGCTTTGGTCGCGCCGCCGGGCGTGGTAACGTTGCCGATTCAGGTATTCAACCAGTTGCACTACGGCGCGGAAAAAGAAGTCGCCGGCATCTGCCTGGCGGTCGTACTGATGCAAACCGGCCTGATGGTGGCCGCGCTCTGGCGGAGGATTCACCACGGAGGTCACGGAGGGGGAGGATAGCAGAAATAGATTCGATTGAGAAAAGTAATTGCTTAGCCACCGATCCGACCGTATGTCTCCAGTTCCGGAAGTTACTCGATGCGCCGTGGCACGGTCGGGAGACCGTGCCACATCAGAGCCTCTTCATTCCCGTTCCTTCTTTTCGCGTGTTTCGCGGGCAACTCCGTATTACGTAGGGAATTCCGCGGGCATGGCTCCAGGTGTTGCAACCGTTCAATCACGCGCAATCGGCATTTCTTGGTGGCATTCGCCACACCGGCAAGGTATAGGAATAAGCGGCGTTCGAGGTGAAATTCCACCTCGCGCCGGGCATATCCCGCCTGTTGGTTTATCGCGCGCCGTCCACGATGTCTCCGCTTCGCAACTTTGCCGTTGTCACTTTGGTGTTGATCGCGCTGGCGATCCCCACGCGACTCGCTGCGCAACAGCCGAATGACGTGGCGGCTGCGCTGGATCGCCTCGAACGGTTACTTCCAGCGGACGACGGTGGATTTCGCGGCTACGATTCCGCGCCGCTTGATCAGGCCTCGCGACAACTCGAAGTGGCCTGCGCCGAGCTATCTGAAACTCAGATCGTGCCGGGACGTTCGCCCGTCGCGCCTTGTCAGATCTTGCTGGAAGCCAAACGACGCACCGACGGGGCGCTCGACGCGTTGCTCACGCTGCGCGGCGAATTCGCCGCCTGGCCCGCCGACAGTGCGCGCGATGATGCAGTGCGAGCCTATTTGCGGGCGGTGTCGCGATTGATCGATCTCTCCGGTCGCTTGCGCTACGTGCAGTACGACGCCTTCGACGCCGCCGCCGCGGTGGCCTTGGATGACGCCGCGTGGCAGCGCGAGCTAGTGCGCGCTGCGATCGACGCGCGTTCTTTGGCGGCAGCCACCGCGTGGGGCGTAGCACTCGCGCCGATCGAACCCGGCGCCGACATCCCGCCGACGCTATCTCCCAATGCGGTGCTGGAGTTGTATTCCACGGTGAATGATGCGTCGCTGCTGGCGTCGCTCGCGAACTACGCGCGGCAACGTCGCTTGACGCCCCCGCAACGCTTGCGCGCTGTCGCCGCGATTCATGAACTGGGTGTGCCACAAGATCCGCGCCCGCAAGACGGCAAGGACGCCTACCAACCCGCCATTCTCGCCGAGGAATTGAAGCGACTCACGGAAACCATCGATGCGGCGCAACTAAATGGCGACGAGCGACAACGCCGCGAAGAGATCATCGCGGCACTGGAAGAGCGGATCTCGCGAGGTGTTACGGAACCCGGTTATCGCCATGGCAACGTCGCGGTGCAGCCGGGGGATTGGCTGCTGATGCGGAACCCCTCGCCCTACAACCACTTCACCAGCCTTTCGCCGGGGCTCTTCACGCACGTGGGCGTGATCACTGACGAGACCGGCCCGGACAGCAAGCGCCGCATCGTGGTCGTCGATCTGCCGGAGCGCGGCGAACGGATGCCGGCCACGAATTTCGACACGTTCATCCTCCGCACGCTGCACTACGTCGTGCTGCGTCATCCGGATCCTGCCGTGGCGGCGCGGATGGCCGACGTCGCGCGCACGTTGATCGATTGCCCGACGGAGTTCGATTTGAACTTTGATACCTCGCGCGTGAATGCGCTGCGCGGCCAGATCGCCGCCGGCGTTAAGGTTAAGACGTATTGCGCCGGTTTGTTGTTGCTTTGCTCACAGGAAACGTCGCAGCCACGAGAGTCATTTTTCCCTATCGGCGAGACTGTCGCCCCGGGAAATACGGCGCGGAATTTGGCGACGCTGGGGCTGAGCGTCAAGGACGATTTCATTTCCCCCACGGGACCGCTGTTCTCGCCAGCGCTGATGCTCGTCGCGCGGCGCGAACCGATGTACGAGCCCGGGCGCGAGATTCGCGAAGCCCTGTACGATCATTTCGCCGACTCCTTGGCGACGAAGACACTTACGAGCGCCCCCAATGTGCAACAAGCGTTGCGCATCCGGCTGGCGGAAATGGCCCGCGACAACCAACTGCTCGCCGCGGCTTTGGCCAAGGCGAATCAAGTTAGCGAGGACCTCGATCTCGTCGCCGCTGCCAAAGCCGCCGCCGTGGTCGAATCGCTGGATGAAGTCGCCGATGGCGCCGCCCAGGACTACGTCGACGCCCGCGACGCCATCCGCGCGGGCAGCAATCGGGAACTCCGCGCCGCACGAGTGCCCCGAGAGCAAATTCAGGAAATCGACGCGCTCCGCCGCCGCCATACGCAACTTTGGCGCGCCTGGGAACAAGCGGAACTCTCGCCGCGCGCATTGCGCGAAGCGCTGGTACGCTATTACATCGACCGCGGAATGCAGCAAATCGACGAACGCTTCTTCAGCCAGCGACCGTCGAGCGAATCCGCCAATTGAGGCGACCACGGCCCATCACTTGGCCGCGTCCTGCGCCTTCCGCAGTGCATGGAGCGCGAGCGCCATCCGCGGCATGCCCGCCGGAAATTGCCGCAAATAGCCGCCAAACGCCTGAATCGACTGTTCGGCCCGCGATCGGTATTCTGCGTTGGAGCGGGCCGCGGCGAGGGCGATCCAATTCTGCGCGCTGACGGCGTTGGTGGACGGCAACACGCCGTCCATGGGATCCTTACTCCGCGCAAACAATTGCTCGTGATCGTGCGAAGTGTAGAAGTAACCGTTCCCTTGGGCATCCCAGAACAACTCGTGCTGCTTACTCGCCAGCGCTTCGGCGGCCTGCAACCAGCGCTCTTCGCCGGTCGCGCGATGCAAGGCCAGCAACCCGGCGGCCAGGTAGGCATAGTCGTCGGCGTAGGCGTTCAACTTGGCTTCGCCGCCGGCGTAAACATGCCAGAGCCGCCCGTCGTCGCGGCGCAGTCGCGTGAGCGCGAACTCCGCGGCGCGCCGCGCGGCGTTCAGATACTCGTCGTTCTGGAACACCCGCCCCGCATCGGCCAGGCCCGCGATCATCAGCCCGTTCCAGGCGGTGATGATCTTGGTGTCGCACAACGGTCGCGGGCGCTTACTGCGCGCGTCGAGCAGCTTGGCGCGAATCGGCACCAGTTCCGTTCGAAGCTGTTCCGCGGTCAACTGCGCGTCCGCGGCCAACTCATCCCAGCCGCGCGGCAATAGGAGCACGTAACGCCCTTCGAAATTCGGCGGATCGTTCAGGCCATACGTTGTGGCCAACAATTTCGCCTCATCTTGCGTCAACAGCGCGTTGATTTCGTCCTTCGTCCAGGCATAATACGCCCCTTCTTCGGCCGCGGTTTCCGCATCGAGGGCGCTATAAAATCCTCCCTCGGGCGAGGTCATCTCGCGCAGCACGAAGCCAATGGCCTCGGCGACCGTTTCGCGATCATTGGCATTCGCGTTCAGCTCGAACGCCGCGCTGTACACGCTGATTAGTTGCGCGTTGTCGTACAGCATTTTCTCAAAGTGCGGAATGGCCCACGCACGATCGGTGCTGTAGCGATGGAATCCGCCGCCGAGATGATCGCGCAGTCCGCCGCGCGCCATGTGGTCGAGCGAGACGCGCAGCATGTTCTGGGCGTCTTCGTTTCCCGCCGCGGCTCGCGCAAGTAAGAACTCCAGATTCGCCGGTTCCGGGAACTTGGGCCGGTTTGGTTCCACTTCGCTGAAACCGAACCCGCCGTGTTGCGCGTCGAACTGTTCGGCGAGCGCCGCTTGCAGCGCATCGCTCGCTTCTTGCGCCGTCGGCATCAGTCCTGGCGCTGCGCGTTTACTCAGCGTCGCTGATACCAGCTCGGCGATCTGTTTCGCGCTGTCCTGAATCCGATCCGGCGAAGCCTTCCATAGTTCGTCGACGCGTTGTAACACCGTCAAAAAGCCGGTCCGGCCTTCCTGATCGCGCGGCGGAAAGTAGGAACCACCAAAAAACGGCAACGCGTCGGGCGTCAGGAACACCGACATCGGCCAGCCGCCGCCGGCCGGCGCGCCGGCGAGTTGATGGTAGACCTGCACCGACGTCATATAAATTTCGTCGATATCGGGCCGCTCTTCCCGATCGACTTTGATGCAGACGAAATGTTCGTTCAGAAACGCCGCGATCTCGGCGTCCAGGAACGACTCGCGTTCCATCACGTGGCACCAATAGCAACTGCTATAGCCGACGGATAGAAAGATCGGCTTGTTCTCTCGCTTCGCCTGCGCGAGCGCCTCTTCGCCCCAAGGGTACCAGTCGACGGGATTGTGCGCGTGCAGCAGCAGATAGGGACTCGTCTCCTTAGCGAGCCGATTCGCCGGCCGGTCCCCTTGCGCCGGCTCAGCCGCTACGCCAAGCGCAGGCGCCGCCAAGCAAACCGCGATCAACACACAAGCCGTGAAACGCCGAACAAAACGCATGCCGCCACCCGGTTTACTAGGGCAAGAAGAACCTGCCCTAGTATAGCCGGGGACAGAGTGCTGCGGGCGGAATGTCGAATGACGAACTCCGAATGACGAATCAAGTCCGAATGACTGGATGACGAATGCGTCGAAAAACGACACTCTGACATTCGCTTCCCTCTCCCACTCCGCGTCTCAGCGCCTCCGCGGTTCAAAGCGCTTGCCTCGCTCCTCCGTGTTCTCCGTGGTGAAGCCTCAACACGATGGGCGTCGTCATCAGCGTCGTCACGAGCGCCATCAGCACCATCATGGCGAACAGGGTCGGCGAGATGACGCCGAGGTCGAGGCCGATGTTCAGCACGATCAACTCCATCAGCCCACGTGTGTTCATCAGGACGCCGATGGTGCAGGCGTCGCGCCAGTTCATGCCCGTGATGCGTGCGGCCCCGATTGCGCCGCCGAACTTCCCGGCAGTCGCGCACAGGATGATCAATCCGCACAGCAGCCAATCCTGCCAGCCGCTCACCAGGCCAATCTCGGTCCGCATTCCCGTTAGCGCGAAGAACGCCGGTAAAAACAGGACCGTCACGATGTCGTGAAGCCGCTCAGTCGCCTCGCGGGCCACGCGGCTATCGTGGGGAATAATCGCTCCGAGCAGAAACGCGCCGAAGATCGCATGAATTCCGATCGCTTCGGTTACGGCCGCCGAGGCCAACACCGCGGCCAGCAAACCGGCGAGCGCGGCCCCGCCTAACGCTCGCGATTCCCTTCGCTGCGTCCAGCGTTCGGCTAAGGGGCGCACGACCGTCAACATCACGGCGATGAACAGGAAGGCCAGCGCACAAGTTTGCGCCGCGGCGCTGACTTGTGATTGAACTACGGCGACCGTGACTGCCAGCAGGCACCAGGCCGTCGCATCGTCAATGGCCGCCGCGCCCAGCGCGATCACCCCCAACTCGGTTTGTTGCCAACGTAAGTCGGTCAGAATCCGCGCCAGCACCGGGAACGCGGTGATCGACATCGCCACGCCCATGAACAGCGAGAAGCTCGTGAACGAGACGCCGCGATGCGACAACACGGGATACAACAGCAGCGACAACACCGCGCCAAGCAGAAACGGTGCGACGATGCTGGCATGCGAGATCGCCAGCGTGGCCTTCGCGCGGCGGCGCAGTAACTCGCCGTTCAGCTCCAGGCCGACCAGGAACATATACAGCACGACGCCCAGTTGCGCGACGATCGCCAGATAGGGCGCGACCGACGCCGGCAGCAGCCAACCGGACGCCTCGCGCCCCAGCAGCGATGGCCCCAACAGAATGCCGGCCATCACCTCGCCGATCACGGGCGGCTGCCGCAGTCGCGCGAACAGCCAACCCAGCGCACGGCCGGTCAAGATAACAGCCGTGAGCGCCACGAAGACATGCAGGATCGCGTTGTCGCTCAACGCGGGGGGGCCGGGCGCTGCGTCGCGCACGAGATCCATTTCCGGCGCCGTTAAATCGCCGCCGAGCCAGCGCACCAGCAAGAAGCCCAGCACCGCCAGGCCGATCATCAGCCCATAGGCGATGCTGGCGCCGAAAGCGCGCCTAGGAGCGACGGTGTCCGACGTGGTTTGCATGGCGGCGTTGTTCGGGGGGCGTTTATGCGACTACAGATTACCGAACCGGCGAATACTTGTCCAGACAACTATTGTTCAAACGGGATGCGAACATGAATTCTCGCGCGCCCCTCCCACTCGATCGTGCCACGGGTTAGTGTGATGGGAAGCATCCGTTTCACGCCGCGGGCAGCCATGAGCAGTCAACTTCATCACCGGTTCGCCGCGCCGGATGATCGACCCGATTTCATGGTGCTGCTGGGTCTGACGCCCCCTTACGACGTCGAAACGGTCAAGCAAGCCTACCTGCAAAAAGCCCGGGCGGCGCATCCGGATCGCGGCGGCAACCCTGCCGACTTCAAGCGGTTGCAGGAAGCGTTCGAGCGGGCCACCGAATTCGCCGAGTTCAAAGCCAGTCGCCTCCGCTGGCTCGGCGCGCAGGTCGAACGCTATGCCCGGCAGGAGCAGTTGATCGCGGAATTGCGAGCCTCCGGTGCGGAAGTGGAGACGGAAAAAATCGACTGGCTGCGCCATTCCTTTGGCGACGATTTCGCGCAAGTCGCCGAACGCGTGGTGGCGATCAAGCTCTCCGGGGCTCAGTTCGGAGACCTCCACGCCTCGCGCTTCGCTTCGGACGCCGAGGATCTGCTGGCGCTCGCCAACCTCGATTTTTCGCACAGCCAGTTGACCGACCGCGGCGTGAGCCAACTCACGCGTCTGAGCGGGCTAAGAAAGCTGGATCTCTCGCGAACCGGGATTACCAACGCCAGCGTCCCCTGGCTGGCAAGATTCGCTTCGCTGCGCTGGATCGGCATCCAAGGCACGCAAATCAACTGGTGGGGACGATGGCGTTTGCATCGCGCGCTGCCGGAAGTTGTCATCGAGCATTGACGGCTCGTTGAATTCTTCTCATTTCTCATAGAGCCGGAAGCGTCAGCGCCCGGAGCGCGCCGAG
>JALHLM010000170.1:0-4325 GCA_022844585.1 Pirellulales bacterium
CGCAGCTCAGCCTTCAAGATCTGCTCGACCCGCGCCAATTCCTCACGGATCGGGGCGTAAAGCAAATCCAGTTGCTGGCGAGTTTCCGGCCGAACAGCGGCAACGGGCGTCATCGAGCTTTCCTGCAAATCTTGACCAAAACAAAACCAATCTCGCGGATAGTCCCGCTATCTCCGAATTCCCAACCGCCAATGCCGCCCAAACTTAACCGGCGCCACGGACGTAATGCCCGCTCCGCCCGCCGGATTTCTCTTCCAACCGAATCTCGCCAATCACCAAATCCTTGTCGATCGCCTTCACCATGTCGTAAATCGTCAGCGCCGCGGCCGAAACCGCGACCAGGGCTTCCATTTCCACCCCGGTTCTCGCCGTGCAGCGGACCGTGGCGGAAATCTCGACCGTGCCAGCCTGCGGCTGGGCAAACGCGATCTCCACGCTATCCAGCGGCAGCGGATGGCACAGCGGAATCAACTCGGCTGTCTTCTTGGCCGCCATGATGCCCGCCAACCGCGCCACCTCGAACACGTCCCCCTTGGCCGTCGGACCGGAGCGAATCCGTTTCCACGTCGCCACTTGCATCCGCACGAGCCCCGTCGCCCGAGCCATCCGCGCAGTCACCGGCTTCTGGCCGACGTCCACCATCCGGCTAGCGCCGTCCGCATCGAAATGCGTCAATTCGCTCATCATCGAACGCCCATTGTAGACCGCCCGGGGGCACCGTCGAGGGGGCGACAACCGCCGTTCCGGTTCGCGGAATTTTCGCCGGGCCGCGGCGTCATGGGTAAGCCAGCGTAACCTTGCCTGACAATCCCCGACGAGCACGCCCAAATGCCCTCGACCGCACTCCTTCCACTGCTGGCACTCTTAGCGGTGACGCCCCCCGCTGGCGAAGAGGCAATGCGATCGAAGTTCCAATCGCAATACGACGCGCTCGCTCGCGCCATTGAGGCCGAAGGCGTTGCGCTACTCGTTGCCCATTCCTTTCGGCTGGTCGGCGGTGAAGCCATCAACATTGAGCAAACGTGGAAAGACAACTTCGCCGCGATCCACCGTTACGGTCCCGTCGAGTTCACGGTGCTAGATGCGGTCGAGCAAAACGGCGAAGTCATCGTCGACGTGCAACGCACGATCTTCTTGACCGTCGCCGAAGGCGCCCCCGAACAGTTCGAGTCAGGCCATTCACGCGACCATTGGCGCAATGAGAACGACCAGTGGCGGCTCGTTAGACGCGAAGACTTGCCGGGCAAACTGACCGGCAGCGTCTTAACTCCGCCGAAACCCGTCAGCCTGCGACTGCAGCGATTGGAACATGCGATCCAGGCCAACGACCCTCAGGCATTGGAAGCCTTCTGGAGGGAAGTCCAAGGGCACACCCCGCTTGTGGAATCAATCGACGACGCCCCCGATCACCGCTTGGTCACGTTCCTGTGGCGAGACGACGCGCAAACCGAGCGTATCGAAGTCCGCGGCGGCCCGTATGAAGGCTCGCGCACGCCATTCGCCAGAATACCGAACACCGACGTTTGGTATCACACCGAACGGCTTCCGCTCGATGCCCGGTACGTCTACAGCCTGGTCGTCCACCGTCGCATCGAGCGAAAGCGCGCCGACAGTAAGTCAGAAAGCGTCCTCGTGGAAACCTACCCGCTTGATCCCCTGAACCCGCTCGTTTTCAACGAAGGCTCCGTGCTGGAACTCCAAGACGCCCCGAACGCCTCGTGGCACGTCGCCCGCGAGGACGTCCCTCGCGGCCAGCTCGAACCGCGAAAGCTACAAAGCGCCGCGTTAGGCGAACGCCGGGCCATCGCGGTCTACTTTCCGCCGGGCTATCAACCCGGCGAAGTCCGCGCGGTCGCCGTATTCCTGGACGGCGTAGATTGCCGCCACCTGATGAGCGTCCCCGCGACGCTCGACAATCTGCTCGCCGCCAAACGCATCCGCCCCACCGTCGCGCTGTTTGTCGATTCCCAAGGCACACGTGGGCGCGACCTCGTATTCTCCGATCCCTTCGTCACCTTCCTCGCCGACGAACTCATTCCCTGGGCCGAACACGAATTAAACATGCAGGCGGAACCAGCCACTTCCCTCATCGCCGGCATGAGCCTCGGCGGACTGACGGCCTCCTACACGGCCCAACAACGTCCGGACGTATTCGGCAACGTCCTATCCCAATCCGGCTCCTTCTGGCGGCGCCGGCCGGAACGTCCCTCCATCGCGGAAGGCTGGCTGCCAGGAGAAATCGCCGCCCGCGACCGCGCGGGCGTGCGTTACTTCATGGAAGTCGGTTTGTTCGAGGCCCCCGGCATGGTCGAGAACAACCGCCGTATGCGCGACGTCCTGCGCGCCAAAGGATATGACGTTACATACTCGGAATACTCCGGCGGGCACGACCACGTCAATTGGCGCGTCTCCCTCGGCGACGGCCTCGCACATCTGCTGCAGCCGTAATTCGCAGCTACTGCCGCGTGTCCGGCCGCAAAATCGTTGCGACCCGTCGGCTTGACCGCGGTCCGGTTAGTCTCTCTCGCTTCTCTCCGGGCCGTAACCCTCACTTTCTCCCTCATTTCCCGGCCCGTTACCGCCGTCAGGCCTCGCGCCAAGGGCCTGAACGATACGACTGGGCAAAGTTTCTAAAGTATCAGCCTCGGTTTTATCGAAAGTACCATTCGGAAGGCTTGTTCTCACACGGCCGCGACATGCAGTTCGTCGCGGTCGCCGCAAGTGAGGACGAGTAGCAGGGGGGTCCTGCCTACAAAGCCGTGGACGACCATCGGTCGCCTGCGCGCTCCGCTCCCAAAGCGGTGCGCGTCGGCCCAATTGGACGCCGGCCTCCCCTGCTCCGCGCTTCGCCGAGTGTCTCCAGGAAGCCAGGGATTGTCCGTACTAGAGCGGTTGAACCTGCCGTTCCCCATTTTACGGATTTTCACTGACTTCCAATTGGCTGTTAGCCGATGGTGAGAGTTAGGGCGCGGGCCAGAGGGAACTGAGCCACAGCCGAGCAAACAGAGTGAAATTGTTGGAGAGCCCCGAACCCAGATGTTTTCCACCGCCGCACGAAGCTTCGCATCCCACAGCCAGCCCGAAGGATCGATGCGAAGCCAGCCGGCAAGAAAACAAGGGGCCGACCAATTGGTTCACGCCAGGACAACCGCCTGGAAGAACCAACACCCGAAACCATAGCGAATGTGAAATGGAGAGCCCGCGATGAAGGTCTTCACGACAGGTCAAGTCGCAAAAATCTGTAAGGTCGCCCCCCGCACCGTCAGCAAATGGTTTGACTCGGGCCGCCTGAAAGGTTACCGCATCCCCGGATCGCAAGATCGTCGCATCCCGCGCGAATATCTGATCCGGTTCCTCAAAGAACACGGCATGCCCTTGGGCGACCTCGAAGACGAGGCCATGGCCAAGGTCCTCGTGGTCGGCCAGGATCAATTGTTGATCGAAAACTTGAAGCGCGAACTCCCGCTTGAAAAATCCTTCAAGCTGGCGGTCGCCGCCTCGGGCTTCGAAGCCGGCATTCAAGCCGAGAGCTTCCACCCGGATTGCATCATCGTCGATTTCTCAATCGGCCGGACCGAAGCGTTGCAGATCTGCCAGAATCTGCGCCGCAACCCGGAATACGCCGACACGATCCTGATTGCCCTGCTGCCCGATGACGGCAACAGCAACAGCTTCGATCGCTCGACGATCAACGAGACGTTCAAGAAACCGTTCGACGCGGCCCTGTTGGCCGAACGTCTGCGGACCTTGATCGGCGCTCGCAAAGAGCTGGTCTAGTAACGACCGGCAAAGCGGCCGCCCCTCTCCAGGCGGCCGCTCATTCGCAGAAAAAAATAATCCCCCGTCACGGCTAGACCTCCGCGACGGGGGTTTTTTATGCGCTAGCGCGAACTTCCGCGCCCCGGCGTATAATTTCCGCTATGACGCCCTACGAACGAGCGCTGTCGACGATTCAGAACCTCTCCGCAGAGGAGAAGCGTCAATTGCGCGACTTGTTAGACGCCGAACTCCATCAACCGCCCGCCACGCCGCCGGAAGGCCAATCAGCGCCCGCCACAATCTTCGGCTGGGCTCGCGACTTCTTAGTGATTCGCGATGACTTTGATGCTCCGCTCGAAGAATTTCAGTGATGGCCGTCAACGAGGTTTGATGCAATCGAGGCGTGCAATTTCCGCTCGCCCTTTACGAGACAGGGTTCAATGGATAAGTGCAATCTTGTAGGTAAACTCAGTGAGTTGGGGAGATTCTGGCGAGTCGAGTTTGAAGAGTTGACCTGGCCGGAGCAAGTGTTCTGTTCAGTTTGGGAATTGGAGGCCCAAGTTTGC
>JALHLM010000170.1:4335-10916 GCA_022844585.1 Pirellulales bacterium
GCAACGGCGGCTTCCATCAGTATTTCTTCAATTCGACTGGTGACATCGCGTTCATTGCCGTCACGGCCCTTAAAGCAATTGGGGCTAACCAATGTGCCGAAATCGCACGACAAGCTATGACGGTCTTTGAATTTGGGAATCCACCTCGCGACCGTGCAGCGCGAATCGCTGTGATCGACGCTTTTTCAGACGAAGAACGTGAACGGTTGAACTCGTTGGATGAACAGTTCTATACTTATCCAGACAATTTGACCGAGCTTTTGTTTGACTTCGTCGTGCGGAATAAGACGGACATTCAAGGCGCGGCGCGATTGAAGTTCGAAGTGCAATGACAGGTCTTACCCCAAATGCTCAAGTACATCGAACTCAAGTCCGGCTACTCCGACAACGGCCCAGCCTGGATCGCGTATGTGAAGCAATCGAAGTCCGGTCGCACGGTCTACTTCAATGGACGCGCATTGGCGAGGTCGGGCGGGCAAGGGATTAAGGGCAACCACTTCGATATTGAAACGCGCGAGGAATTCTGGATCTCCGGCATCAAGAAAGACGGCTGCGATCGCCATTGGGCGGGCGGCGGAGTCGTGCACGTGGAGCGCTCGGCGTTGGAAGAGTACCTGCAAATCATCGGCGAGACCGAACTTGATAAATCGAGGTATCGCATTACCGATGAGATCGTCCCTACGGACATTAGCCGGTTCACACGAATCGAGAACCTTCCGCTCGAAGATAAAGTGCAACTGCTGAAATGTGGGCATCTCACGTAGCCCGACGCCGGTTTGCACTCATCCCCGCCACCCTCCTCGCCGCCTGGCTCGGCATGCAACAAGTCCACGAGCTAGGCCACGTCCTCGGCGCCCAGCTCACCGGCGGGCGCGTCGAACGCGTCGTGTTGCATCCGCTCAGCTTTTCGCGCACCGATTTGGCGCACAACCCACAGCCGCTCGTCGTCGCCTGGGCCGGACCGATCTTCGGCGCGCTGGCGCCGCTGTTGATGTGGCTCGCTGCCGAACGACTCAAGCTATCGGGCGCATTCGTGCTGCGATTCTTCGCTGGCTTCTGCCTGCTGGCCAACGGGCTCTACCTCGGCGTCGGTTCGTTCGACCGCGTCGGCGATTGCGGCGACCTGCTCCGACATGGCGCGGCGATCTGGCAACTCTGGCTCTTCGGCCTGGCGGCCGCGCCGCTCGGACTACGGCTCTGGCACGGACTCGGACCAAAGTTCGGCCTCGGCCCTCAGCCAAATGATATTTCACCGGCCGTGGTGTACGGAACGGTGGTCGTCAGCATCGCACTCTTGGCGATCGCCTGCTCGCATGCTTCGTAGGCTGAAGCGGCCCCGCGGAAAGTTTGCTGTTCCGTCGCGTCGCTCGCAACCGAAAAAAGCGCTTGATTCGGTGTTGGCCGTTGTTTAATCTGGGGACGAATTAATGGAATTAAGCGTGCGTAGGGAGTAGTTCACAAGGTCCTAAGCATGTGTTTTTATGCGGCGTGATTGCATAGCTTGCCAATACGTGTTGGGCACGGGTTTTCTCTGGGCGGCGCTAGCCGGCTTTGTCGCGGCCGCGACTCGGAACCCGCCGCCGAGCATTCCCCGTTCGGGCAGGATGATCGATTCGCGATTCGTCGACGGGAACTTCTCGCCCAACTTGTCGGCGGGAACACCTATCCGCCCTTTGGTTTCCGACCACGCGCGCAGCGCACAAAGTCAATCAATAAGACTTCTCGTTTTTTCGATCGAGACCTCGACTGCCTCGCATCTTGGCTGCGGCATATTTGAAATGCCATGGAGCGCAGCGGATGGTCGCTGCTCCGCGTATCTCGCAAATGTTAGCGACGTCGCCTATTTGGTTCCAAGGGAAGCAGGCATAAAAAAGGATTTCACCGACGACGAGTTCGAAGCGACTCACGATGATCGAATCCTGCGACTACTTGCCGAGTTTCCGATCCGCGAACTATTCGATAGCGAAGTAAACGTAAGACGCACGGCGGCGGGTATTGATCGCGGCGACGTACTCGACTCCAGCAACCTTGGTAGTACCAGAAACTACTTCGTCGACGAAATCTGGAATACGCCTGGCGAATGGCGTGAAGACGCAATAACCAATTTCAACAGGTATTGCGACATACGCGGCAGGATTGCGGCAAGTAGATCGCGTCCCCCCATGCGGAACTCGACAATTGTGATAGTCTGCGCAATACTTGGACTCTTGATACTCGCATCGATATTCGGTGCGGGTGGCAGCTGTTCGACGCCTGGAACGCCGTGCGGCGTGCGCTTTGCGCTACCAGCGCCGGTCGTGCCGTGGGCATGGGTTGGCCATCCGTGGTGGCCCTATCCGACTCCGATAGCTATCGTGTTGATCCATGCCCACTGGCCAATGCAGCGTGCCGCGCCGAGGAGCGAATCTCAGTCGAAGTACGCCGCACGTCTACGCTGTGCGTGATCGCCTCACTAGCCAACGATCGTCCGCAACCCACGCTTCAAAATCCGCTCCGTCCCCTTCCCCGTAGCCTCCTTCCGCCACCGCGCACAAATCCTCCGCACCCAATCCGGCTGCGATTTACTCGCGTCGTTCAGCCAGTTGCCGACCGAATCCTGCACGTACTTCGTCGGATCGGCCTTGAGCGGTTCCAAGATCGGCAACCCAAGCTCCGGTTCCTGTTTCAATCGCTCGATATGCCGGCACCACACGCCGCGCGGACGCGTCGATTCACTCGCAAACCGCCGGATGTTCGGATCGTCGTCGAGCGACCACTCGGCCAAGAGCGCGATCGCCTCTTCTAACTCCGCGGCCAGATGTTCGCGCACGGCAAGCCAGGCCGCTTCGCGCACGCCCATGTTCCGATCCGCCGCCAACGGGCGGACGCGTTCCAGCCGTTCGCTCAGCGTCAACGCATCGCACTTGCCGACGAGATACGCGCCCCACGAACGCACCACGTCGGATGGATGCGAGATCAACGCTCGATACGGCTTGGCGAACAGACGCTTTCCGCCAAACGCGGACGCGAGCACGTCGCCAATGGCGACCATGTCCTTCAACGTCGTGCGCTGCGAGTTCGCCTCCAACGCCCGCCCAACCTCGGGCAGATGCACGTTCCAGTCATGTTCGGCGAACACAACCTCGGCCAATCGTGCCTGATCCACCACCAGCCACTCGCAAAGATTAACCGTCTCGATCCGCCCCGCGTCGAGCAATTCACGCACCTCGCGCGGCACGTCGCGCGTGGTCCGCGCGCCTTTGCGTTGGAGGATCGAATCCGGAATCCTCGCGAGCTTTTTCGCCATGGCTGGGACATCATTGCGATCGGATCAGAAACCATCATCTTGACAATCACCGCGCCGCTGTCTACCGTGCTCTTCGTTGCGAAAATCCTCTTTCCCGATTCGGACGAAGCCCTCCGAAATCGACGATCTCCGGCTTACTCGATGTCTTGTTTCCCTGTTCGGTGCGACGCGGCCTCTCGCTGCGCGCATCTCTCGTGTTCCCTCCGGACGTGAGCGCCCCGCGAGGTTGAATCAGCTCCACAGCATGTATCGCTGTCAGGTTTGCAGCCTCATGGTCGGCCCGCGCGTGCCGTCCGTGCGGTTGGTCGTGGAATCGCGCGCCGCCGTGTATCGTTTCCGCAAGCATGTTCACAAGGTCAGGAAGATCAGCGCCAACGGCCGACGCCAGAAGGCCAAAAAGAAAGACTGGCTCGACGACCCCGGCGGCAAGGGACGCGAGATCGCCAAGGAAATCGTCGCCTGTACGGCATGCGCAGCCGCTCATCATTGAACGTTCGCCAAACGCCTGCGCCGCGCACCCCGCGGCGCAGGCCACTTGGCCGGCGTCCCTGTCTTGTACCGCGCGGGTTATCCGCGACAATTAAAGCTTCCCAGTCACGTACAGGCGAACCCATCAGGCCCTCGCAATGTCAGCCACTGTCGACGCCCTCCACCTCCATCCCACCGACAATCTCGCCGTCGCCACGAGATTGCTCGAATCCGGCGAAGCGATCGAGGTCGCCGGCGGGAAGGTGAAGCTGCGCGAATCGGTCCGCCTCGGACACAAGTTCGCCGTCGCGCCGATCGCCAAAGGCGAGCGTGTTCGCAAATACGGACAGACAATCGGCTTCGCCACCGAGCCGATCGAGCCGGGCGCCTGGATTCACACGCACAACTGCGCCGCGGGCGAATTCGCGCGGGACTATGCCTTTGCCCAGGAGACGCCGCCCGATCCCCAGCCGCTGGAAGGTTACACGTTCCAAGGCTATCGCCGCGCCGATGGCCGCGTTGGCACGCGCAACTACGTGGCCGTGGTGTCGTCGGTGAATTGCTCCGCCACGGTCTGCAAGTACGTCGCCGAACGGTTCAATCGTGATTTGTTGAAACAATTCCCCAACGTCGACGGCGTCCTGCCGATCATGCATCAAACCGGCTGCGGCATTCAATACGGCGGCGAAGCCCACCAGATGCTGGCGCGCACGCTGGCGGGCTTCGCCAAACACCCCAACGTCGGCGCGTACCTCATCATCGGCCTCGGCTGCGAGACCGGCACGATCGGTTACCTGATGGAACACGAAAAGCTCGTGCAGATCGGCGCGCCGACGCCCGTCCGCCCGCCCGCCATCAGCATGCAAGACGTCGGCGGCACCGCGGCCGCGATCGAGGAGGGAATCAAGCAACTCGCCGCGCTCCTGCCGCGCGCCAACGACGTACGCCGCGAAACCGTCCCGGCCTCCGAGATCGTCCTCGGTCTGAATTGCGGCGGTTCCGACGGCAACTCCGGCATCACAGCGAATCCCGCGCTCGGCGTCGCCAGCGATCTGCTCGTCGCCGCCGGCGGCACCGCGATGCTGGCCGAAACCCCCGAGATTTACGGTGCGGAACATCTCCTCACGCGCCGCGCCAAGACCCGTGCGATTGGCGAAAAACTCGTCGAGCGCATCAAGTGGTGGGAAGATTACACGGGCAAATTCGGCGTCAGCATGGACAACAACCCCTCGCCCGGCAACAAGGAAGGCGGCCTCACCACGATCTACGAAAAGTCGCTCGGCGCTGTCGCCAAGGCCGGCTCTACGGCGCTCGCCGGCGTGTACGAATACGCGGAGCCCGTTACCGCCCGCGGCATGGTCGTCGTCGATACGCCCGGCTTCGATCCGGTCAGCGTGACCGGTATCGTCGCCAGCGGTGCGAACGTGGTCTGCTTCACCACCGGCCGCGGCAGTTGCTACGGCTGCCAACCGACGCCGTCAATTAAGATCGCCTCGAATACCCCGATGTACGAGAAGATGAAAGCCGACATGGATTTCAACGCCGGCGAAATCCTCCGCGGCGAACCGATCGCCGATGTCGGCAAACGCATCTTCGATCTGATTCTCGACACCGCGAGTGGACGAAAAACCAAGAGCGAAGAACTCGGCATCGGCGCGCTGGAGTTCGCCCCCTGGAACGTAGGACCGACCCTGTGAGCGAACCGCCACGCGTCATCGTGCTCAGCGTCGATCGCCTGCGCACGCAGTTCCTCGGCTGCTGCGGCAACGCCTGGGTCGCCACGCCCGCCATCGATCGCCTGGCCTGCGAATCCATCGTCTTCGACGAAGCCCACGCCTCCGGCGCGAAACTCGTCGACTTTTTCCAATCCGCCTGGCATCCAGCGGCGCGCGAATGGATCGCCGGCGCGACGTCGACATTCATCTCCGACGACGCGGAAGCCACGGCGCTGGCCGGAGCAGCGGGGTTTGCCGAAGTCATCGAATTGCCGTCAGGCACGGGCGGAACTCAGGCCGACGACTTGGAAGAAACGCATCTCGCGAGCGTATTCGCCGCGGCGGCGGAGCAAATCCCGCAAGCGCCAAAGGAAACAAGCCTGATCTGGCTGCATATCGGCTCCCTGGGCCAGGTCTGGGACGCCCCGCGCGCATTGCGCGAACGCTACCACGAAGACGACGACGCGCCGTTGCCAGAGTTCGTCGAACCACCGTGCAAAATACTGGCCGCGAACTTTGATCCCGACGAACGCTGGGGCTACGCCCTCGCCTATGCCGCGCAAATCTCCACCTTTGACGCTTGCCTGGACTTGTTCCTCGAACAACTGCGCACGTCCGACCATTGGTCCCATGCGACGTTCCTCCTCTGCGGCGCACGCGGCTATCCCCTCGGCGAACATCGCCGCGTCGGCCCGGTCGATGAATCGCTCTACGGCGAACTCTTGCACGTGCCTTGGATCTTGCGAACTCCCGACACTGCTCGAGCGCTCGAACGCCGTCCAGAAATAGTGACCGCCGAACACCTGGCGACGATCATTCAAGGCGGAGAACCCCCAGCTCGCGAACGCTTGACATTTTCCAGTGGCGATCAAGAATTCGCGCTCCGAGCCCGCGACTGGTTCCTGCGCCGCACGATCCGCGAAGGCGAACCGCGCATCGAACTCTACGTAAAGCCCGACGATCGCTGGGAAGTCAACAACGTCCACGACCGTTGCCGCGACGTCGTCGAGGAACTGCTGACTCCGGAAAAATCGCCGAGAGAAATAACATCGAGCGAAAGAACATAGAGCCGGAAGCGTCAGCGCCTGGAGCGCGCCGGTAGCGAAGTGTCT
>JALHLM010000171.1 GCA_022844585.1 Pirellulales bacterium
TGATTTCCATGCGGCGCCGTCTCCTTGATGCGTCCACATGAAATATAGCTCGCGGGACCGTCCCGACGTGCGCGAGACGCAGGACGGATCGTAGGGCTTAAGCGCATTGTGCCGGCGCTTGTCGTGGCACGGCCTCCCGCATTGTTGTGGCCGGTCTCCTGACCGTGCCACCGGTTCCGCGATGGTTATTCAAGCCACAAACGCCAAATAATAAAACACCCAGCCGGTACACGCCGTCAGCGTCATATCGGCGGCCGCCAGCCAGGCCAGGAACTTGTGCTTGGGGCTGTACGCGTTCGGCGTGGGAATGGAATCAAACTTCCGCAGCGCCTGCACGATCACATACACCCACAGCAACGAAGTCGACACCGCAAAGAACAAGTGGACGTACAGCACCTGATAGACAATTGCCCGCGCCGCCTCCGGCGCCGGAAACGCCCGCTGCGACCACGGAATCCCTTTGTACTCGGACCAGCGCACATCCACCTCAAACGCCGTCACCGCCACCAGCAACACCAGCCCCAGCACCACCTGCACGCGCTTATGCCACAGATAATGCCCGCGCTTGACCAGCCAAATGCTGAAGGCCATCACCGGCAACACCAAAAACATCGCCAGGAACACAAAGTCGAGCATAAAACTCGCCCGCGTTCCCAGGAATCCATCAATCATCGGGCCATCTCGCTGAAAAAGTACAATGGCGCGCTTCCCCGGCCGGATTCTAGTGCGGCCCTACCCAATGAACAACCGCGATTGTGTCAGTAGCTCCCACCGAGAGCAAACATTCAGCGTCGATGTATGCTGGCGGCAATTCACACCCCGAACTGCCTTAGCACCAGATCGCAAACGTCTACGTCCGCCAAGGTTTGGCTCGGCAGTACGCCGCGCTGGGAGGAGAGGAGCACCGTGCGTTGCCGCGCATCGTGCGGCGGCGCGCCGTGCGAGCCGCGGACTAGGGTTGCATCGAGCGGAATGCCGCGCGCCACGGGGTCGAAGAAAAGTTCCACCGGGTCGTAGCCGGGCTTGCGGTGGATGTCGACGGTTCGTGCAAACCCCGGCGCATGGGCGTCGTCGAGCCACCAGTAGTACGCTTGCCAGCTATCCGCGCGGGAGATCAAAATTACGTCGCCCGAACGCTCGTTGGCGAGATCGTACTTGCTCAGTTCCGCGCCGGTCAGCACTTCCTCGATGCCTTCGTAGCCACGGAAGAGATCGACGACGCGATTGATTACGGCTTGATCACGATCGCGCACGAAGATGTGCGAGAACTGGTGATCCACAAGCGCGAACGCGGGGCTCGTGGCGGGATCCAATTGCTCGCCGTCGGCGAGCGTGCGGATTTCCAACAAGCCGGCCTGACGCAAAACGCGATTTGGATACGTCACGTGATTGACCGGCACGATCGGATACTCACCCGCGATCAACCAGAGCGGCTCCTCGTTGCCAAAGGCGGCTCGCTCGCCGTCGATCAACTTGCCCAGCGTGGCATCGAGTTCCGCGAGCGCCGTCGTGGCCTGCGGGCTGTCCGGGCCGAATTTCTGCGCGGCGTAATCGAGATTCGGCAAGTAGATGTACTGAAATCGCGGATGATACGCCTGCGCCGCCAGCACGGCGGAATCGACGATCCACTCCGTGGAGCGAATATTGGCGATCGGTCCCCAGAAATGCTGCAACGGAAAATGCCCGAGCGCGTCGCGCAGCGTGCCATACAGTTCCGTCGGCTTCGTGAAACACCACAGCGATTCCGATCCGTCCGGATTATGGACCGGCGCGGGCGTGCAGACGTACTCCGCGCCGCAACCTTTGCTGTGCAAAGGGAACCACACCGCCGAAGTCAGCGCGTGATCGTGTTCGCGGAGGATATCCCAAATCTGCGGACGCTGGATGCAATCATTCCAGGCGGTCCACATCTCGACTTCGCCCTTCTCACGCCAAAAAAAACCATTGGCCACGACGCCATGCTCCGACGGCGGATACCCCGTGGTCATGTTGGCCTGCACCGGGCAAGTCACGCAAGGAAAGCCGGGAACGAGCGCCGCCTGATCGCCAGCGGACGTCAATTGCCGCAGCCGCGGCATCTGGGCGACGTCGCCGCCGCGCAATCCGGGCACCGAAAGCAGGACCACGCGGTCGTTCATGGTGAAGTCTACCAGCGGAAAGTTTGATGCGGGGTGCCACTGGCGGCTCGTCCGCCTGTGTGGGGTCGACTTTGCAAGCCGGCCCAAATCCGGCACTGGCGGACGAGCCGCCAGTGGCACCCGACGTTTGGTTCTGATGGATTATATCGCGCGATGTCGACGTTTAGGCCGTTTCGCTGATGGGATCCGAACTCGCCGCGAGCGTATCGCGGGACCTGCGTTGCAGCGACTGGAGTTGTTCCATCACCTGATCCAGCTGTTCCTGGATCAGCCCGAGCTCGTCGCCGACGGTTATTTGCCCAAGTTTCTTTCGATGGCGTTCGCGCTGTTCAGCCTGGAATTCGTCCTGGGCTTCTTCCATACCGTTCACGATCACGCCGACGAACAGGTTCAAGATGATCATCGTGCCCAGCATGATGAACGATACGAAATACAGCGGGCTGATCAACGGGCGCGCAATCGACTGTCGCTCCGCCACGACCAGCGCCTTCATTTCGTCGTCGTAACCGTATTTATCCGAGCCGTACATCTGCGTGTACATCGTGTTGACCCAGCCTTCGAGCGTGACGACCTCGAACAGCGTCAGCATCGAGACCGGCAGATTGCGAAAATGCACGGGGTCGTTCTCGCGGAACAGGAACGTGCCCATCACCGCGTACGAATAGAAGTGCAGCATCAGCAGACTGCCGACATAGACCAGCGACGGCAAGCTTTTCAACAGCGCCGCGACGAGCATTTGCAGCTTGGGCACCGCGCTGACGAGTCGCAACACGCGCAAGATGCGGGCCAGCCGGAACACCGAGGCGTACCCGGCGTGCAGCGGCAAGAAACAGATCACGATCACGATGAAATCGAAGATGTTCCACGGATCGTAGAAATACTCCCACGGCCGCGGCCAGCGCGCGATAATCTTGATCGCGGCCTCGGCCACGAACAGCCAGAGCACGACTTGCTGCAGCCAGTCGACGAGCCGGCCGTACGGGCTATTCGGCTCGAAGTCTGGCAGCGTTTCCAAGCCGACGAGCACGCCCGCGAGGATAATGATGGCGAGCACAAAGTACGAGAACCCGCGGGATACGACCAGCTTGCGCAGAAAAGGGAGCATGTGCGAACCGATTCGGAGAGGAAGGTCGACGACAACAACGCCGGGCGCGGGCGCACCGATCTGGACGGCCCCCCAGAAAAAACACATTCAGACCCTGAATGCAAGGGGTCGACGGCCCTTCACGGGCGGGGGAGCGGCAAGAACACCGCAAAGCAGCAATTGGTCGCATGACATCGGGTGCCACTGGCGGCTTGTCCGCCAGTGCTTGGTGCGGCAACTCACCGGCGGACAAGCCGCCAGTGGCACCCGGACCTTTGCCTTCAATCAACGCCTAGCGAATTGACGGCGCGGCGGTCGGGTGCAAGAAAGTCCGCAAAAAGCCGGGCAGCGCGGCGAAGTGGAGATGCAGCCGGCTGCCGATCGCCTGATAGGCCGTGAGCATGTCATGCTCGTGTCCGATTTCGCCCAAGAGCGACAACTGCGGACGTTGGGGAACGAACTCCCAGCACTCATTGCGATAACCGCGCAAGGTCGTGCCGGGCGAGCCGAACCACGAAGCGCGGGTCATGGTCACTTCGACCGGTCGCGGAGGGCGTGGCGCGGCGTTGCAGCGCGCCACGGCCGGAAAGATGCCGACCATTGGGTAGTCGTGTTCGGCATCGACTTGAATCGATTGGCACAGGTAGGCGAAGCCGCCCCCTTCCGCATAGATGCGTCCGCCACGCCGCGCGAAGCTGCGTAGGGCCTGCATCATGCATTGATTCGCGACCAATTTTTCGGCGAAGCGTTCCGGATGTCCGCAGCCGAAGTAGACGACGTCCACATCGTCCGGCAGGGCGTCGTCTTTCAACGGTGAGAAATCAATCACCTTCGCGCCGAGTGATTCGAGCGCGTCGATCGAATCAGGGAAGTAACAGTTGAAGGCCTCGTCGTAGGCCATGGCGATGCGGATCGGCGCCCGTTGCGATTCATGTTCCAACGGCGGCAGTTCGCACCAGGGGTAATCGCGCCGGCAAGCCAAGGTCAGCAATCGATTGACATCGGTGCGGCGCGCGAATTCCTGCGCGAGTTCGCCCGGGGCAAACGCCGCCGACAGCGCGCCGCGCGAGGCGCTCAACTTCGCCCGCGTTTCCGCGGCGGCCGGCATGCCGCCGATGACGGGAATGCCATGCAGCGCTTCGAGATTGGTCTGCCAGGTAAAGAAATCGCGGTCGTCTTTGAATTGATCCAGCAACACCGCGTCGTACTGCCCACGACGTAAGACACCGTGACAGCAATCGCCGAGCGAAACATCGAACACCGCGACGCGCGGCAGATCGAGCCAATCGCAGAGCGTATCTAAACGCCCGCCCGCCGATTCTGGACGACAGCCGCCGCAATCGTCGGTTACCGCGGCCTCGGCATCCTTCTCGGCAGCCGTATACGCGGTGGGAAATCGTCCTTCCACCAATGCGAAGCCGGCTTCTTGCACGCCGTTCCAGAACATCGCGCGGCAGCGGTCGCGGTCCATCAACCAACTATCCAAGTGGCGCGAGCCGGAACCTTGCGTGCCGAGCGCGCCCTTGCGCGAACAAAAACACGCTCGCGACAGAAAATGTTGAACCTCGATCTCTTCCGCCCGTAAGAAATCCAACAGGGCCCAAACCAGGAAGTTGATATCAGCCAAAGGCTGAACGGCGCCCACGGCGAGACGAGGCAGCGCGGACATACGTTAGGCGTCCTGGGCAATCACGGGTGGAATCGTATCTGAACGCATGTCAAGGTCTCGCGAGATCGTCGACGTAGAAGTCGGCTGCGTTCCATTCCGGGGAGGTTGGTCCCTTTGGCAGGAGGTAACTCAGCCAAAGGCGGGGAGCACCGCAATTCTTAGCCGACCCGCATGGCCGGTCAAGACACCCGAAATCTACTTCTCGGGCGGCAGGCACCAATTCGCCGCGGATCGCGAGGGTTTTGCCAGACAGAGCGGGCCATCGGGCCGGGCAACCCGCTTCGCCAGCGAGTCATTTCTTACCCTGTCGTCGCTTTTCCGCGAAAAATCGCGTCAGAATCTCCCCGCATTCCGCCGCCAGGACGCCTGGGACAACCTGGCAACGGTGATTCAGCCGGGCGTCATTCAGTAACTTGTACAACGACTCCACGGCGCCCGCCTTCGGGTCCGGGGCCCCAAACACCACCGTCGGAATCCGCGCCTGGAGGATCGCCCCGGCGCACATCGGGCAAGGTTCCAACGTGACATAGAGGATACAGTCGTCCAGCCGCCAACTTTCCAGCGCCGCCGCGGCCTGGGTGATAGCGACCATCTCGGCATGCGCCGTGGGATCCCGCAACTGCTCCCGCGCGTTGCGCGCGCTGGCGATCACCTGCCCGCTATGCACAATCACCGCGCCGACCGGCACCTCGTCCTCAGCCAAAGCCTGTTCGGCCTCGCGCAAGGCGCGCCGCATGTAGAAGTCGTGCATGGAGGAGACGAAGACCCAGGGAGTTGGCGATAACCTAGCAACGTTGCCCGCGCGACGTCGTCGTTGCTCCCATTATGGCCTCAACAGAGTCGAATGGGCGAATCCCAGCGATGCAAAAAAATGCCAACGACACCAGCCGACAAGCTCGCCGGACGGCGATTACCTTGCGCGAGCCCGAATCTAAAGTACCGACATTTTCCTTGACCCTTTCCGAGGGGGGGGGCTGCGATGCGCGGTTAGGATAGTCGCAATAGTTTCAAATCAGCATTTGGATGGAGAGTTGAATGCCCCTGAAATCGATCAAAGGTGGAACTTGGCTACCGAATCGCCCGCCGCATTTGGCCGCATCGCTTTCGCTAACTAACGCGCTAGCGCTTTCCAACACGAATCAAAAGGCGGCCTTTGTGGTTCAAATGCCGAGAACTGGCAAGATCGCCAAGGTCGCGATTCATTTCCAGCAAGTCATCGACCCTGGCTTCGCCACGGTGCGGCTTGAAACGCTCGACACCGCCAACGGGTTTCCTTCGGGCACATTAATTGGCAACGCAACCGGCACGGCTGGCATTTTGGCAAGTGGGTGGCATCTCATATCGCTCGGCACGCCGCTAACGGAAATGTTGCAGAACGCGTTCTTCGCAGTTGTCGTCTCGCAGGGCGGCTCGGATATGATCGCCACATTGTCAGCGGTCAACGCCTCCTGCTGCGCGCAGGAATTCCCGTACACGCTCTATCATGCCGGCAGTTGGTCGAAACTTCAGCATTGCCCCGTCTTCGCCTTGGAGTACGAGGACGGCAGCTACGAGGTCGTCCAAGGCGTCTGGCCCATCAAGGCCGTGGCGAACTCTTCGTACCACAGCACCTCGCCGGCCAACCAGCGCGCGTTACGCGTCAAGTTGCCGTTTCCGGCACAGGCCGTGGGGGCTTGGGTCTAGGCCGAATTGGACGGCGACGCCACATTGAAGCTGTACAAGGGGACGGATGTCGCCACAGCGCTGGCCACCGTCACGCTCGACAAGGATTACCGCTACGGCACGACCTATGGCCGCCAGGTGTACTATTTCAACAACCCGGTAGTATTGAACCAGGACGCCGAGTATTTCCTCGCGCTGCAGGCCACGACCGGAACGAGCATCATCCTCAACGAAGTAGAGGTCAGCGCCGCGTCACTCCTGGACGGCATGGACGGGAACTATTCCGGCGGGGCGTTGACCAACACGGACGGGTTGATGCTTGCCGGGGAGTTCAATCGCGCCCGCGACGTGTTGGCGTTTAACATGACGCCCGGACCAACGCCCGGCGCCATAAAAGGCGATTCGTTGCAAAATTTTGGCAAGGCTTGCACCATGCGTCGTTGCACGTCCGTGGGCGGCTACACGAGCCTGCGCGACGGCGGCGACTTCAACGTGATGCGTTACTGCCTGGGCTTGGAGTATCACCGCAAGGGTTACAACAACGCGTTCAAGACCACAAATTGGATCTGCGTCATCGGCATGCACGCGGAATCGACGGTTTCATCCATAGAAGCTGCGGCAGGTTATCAAATCGATCCGGAAGACGGAGTATCCGACTTTCAACGCGCGATCTTCCGCGACTGCACCGGCAAACCGGACGTGAACACGGCGGCTACGGCGAACGGACTCAAATTCGCCGTCTTGCAGGACGTCTATCTCGACGGCTGCCAGTTCCTGCACCAACGCACCACCGTCACCACGCTCCGCTTCGCGGAGAAAGTCGGACGCATTCGCGTCAAGGATACGTTCTTGAGCCGCGAGATACACATTGAGCCAGGCGCAACGCCGCCGCCAGGTTACATGCTACTGGAACGCGTCATCGTGGGTGATGGTGTGCAGCAGCCAGTCGAGGGCATCGAGAATGCGCGGTGCGAAGTGATGCTGCTTAGAGACTCCACGCTTCAGAACTATAGTCGAATGGCCATCGAATGGGATGCAACCGACGGCACGTACGCGCTGATTGCCGCGACGAATTGCGACTTCAACGGTTATCGAAACGACGATCCAACGGTTGATATCGGCAAGAATGTCGGTGGCACGGGTCAGCTAAATCGCTCACGCAAACTCAAGTGGCTCGGAAATCGCCGAGACAACATGGGGAGTGGCAACGCGGAATTTGCTGACTCAGGATTCACAGACGTTGTGCTCGGAACGACACGCGACGCATCAATGTGCGTGTATGAGAACATAGGATCGCCGACGGGAGGCCTCGTCACATGGAATGTCGGGGACATCGTCGTGAATTCCGCACCCACTTCCGGCGGCTACTACGGATGGGTCTGCACGAGCGCAACGTCACCTCCTGGAACATGGAAGCAATGGGGCAGCATTGCATAGTCGGCGGTCGAGACTACTTATCGGAGTGCAACAATGATGAATCGTGCGACGCGAATTGTCGTTTGGTGTCTTGTTGCAGCAATTGCCTCGCAGAACATGCGGTTGGCAGCGGCCATGTTGGACGTGGATGCCATTCTTGGGCCAGACCATCCTTACACCAGCGAGACAATCACCTTAGTCGATGGCGCCGATCCGCCGACCGAAGTCGTAGTACTCGATGGGGCGCTGATTGGAGGTCTACCTGGCAATCCAACGCAACCCATTGGATTCGATGTCTACGGAAAGAGCATTCTGACGATGCGCGGCGGGCGAGTCAAAGGCAGCCAGCAATCTGTGCTCTTGCACTACCAGAGCGTCTTTCACATGTTGGATGGTGAGATCGACAGCGCACAGATTGAGTCGAGAGACGCAAGTCGCGTTGCACTTGATGACGGTAACTGGGGTGCAGTTTTCGCTTATGATTCAAGCCGCGTACGCGTAAACGGCGGCAACGAAAACGCTACGTTCAATGTGCGTACGTTCGGAGCATCACACGTCGCGTTGAACAGCGAAAGCTTCGAATTCATCGCGGATGAATTGAGCACGGCGGTTATCAGCAGCGGCAACTTTGAATTGGCCTACGCTCGCGGAAACTCCGAAGTCCTCGTCAATGGCGGCTTCTTTCTTACCGGGCTGTTCGCCTTTGACGATGCGGTACTGCGCATCAGAGACATCGACAGCATTGACGAAGAATATGTCGATATCAGTCACAACGCCGTGGCACACGTCTATGGTACGAATCTGCGCTTCGAGGTCAGCCCGGAAAACCGCCCGCTCGTCCTGGGGACATGGCCCGGTGGCGGCAACTTCGCCTTCCAATACCGCCTCTTCGACCAAGGTCAAATCATCCTCCACGAAGTCCCCGAACCAACCGCCGCCCCCCTCCTCGCCATCGCCGCCGCAATCCTGGCATTCACGCGCCGCCGTTCATTGTGGCGGCGCAGCCAACTAAAATGAACGCATCGCCATCCCGCGCGCCGCGGCCCTACGGAATCCAATCCCGTTTCCCCGAGTCCCGGCAACTCGGATACGTCAACCCATGACACGCGCGGCAAGCCCATCGCCGCCCACTCCAACCTTCGCATGCTGCACATCGACAAAAAAACTCGCACAGATATTCCCAAATCCATTGTCCTCACTTCCCCGTCTCGCAGCTAAATCCAAACGTCCAAACAACTTACCAACTCACCGCGCCGCCGCCCCAAAAAACAACCGCGCCACGCATTTCGCAATAAACGCCCCGAAAAGCTCCGCAAATACACGAAATGAACCAAAAAACACCCCAAAATCTCCCCCCACGGCCCCCTTCTGGCGATCAACGCAGCACGCATCACTTCAACACATCCTCGCCCAGCATCCGCATCGTCAATTGTGCCAGCGTCACGAGATCGAGCGCGTTGTGATGCAGGATGTCGCGGAGTTGCCGCGCGTCGCCGCTGCGGACGAAGGCGTGGTAGGCGGCCGGAATCTGGCTGCCAGGAATATCGCCCTGGCGCGTGCGGCGGCAAAGGCAGCGCTCCAAGGTTTGCAGGCGGCAATTCGGCACCTGGCGTCGCCAGGTGCGGCGCGCGTGGATCAGTAAATCGACGTGCGGCAGTTCTTGGCGCACGTCCGGCAAACGATGAAACGCCCGCCGGTCGCGGACCATGGGCCAATCAAAGGTCCGCCCGTTGAACGTGACCAGCACATCGCAGTCGTGCACGTAGCCTTCCAGCGTGGCGAGGATGGCTTGTTCTTCGGTGTAGTCGCGCGCCAGCAATTGATCGAGCAACAACCCGTCGGGCGTGGCCCGAATCAGGCCGACCAGAAAAATCGGCGCGCCGGCTAGGCCGCAGGTTTCCAAATCGAGAAACAAGGTTCTACTCGGGAACGCGTCCGCCAACTGCTGCGCCAACGGACGCCGCGCCGGCTGCTCCGGTTCGCCAAGCCGCACGGAAAGTCGTTCCAGATACTTCGGCAACTCGGGCCAGAAACGGTCGAGCGACTCGCGCACGACGTAATGCGCCCCGCGTTCTGAGCCCAATTCCTCGCCTGGCAGCAACGTCTTTAAGGTGAAATCCGCGGCATCGGCCGCCGTCGTGCGACGCAACGGAGCGATGACCGAGTATCCATGGGCCGGTTCCGGCGCGGTGGTTCGCAACGGCGCAAGTAGCGGCGCCGGCGGCGCACTCACCGGAAGGTCCGGCAATCGCCCGCGATTCAATTGCTCCAATCGCGCTCGGATTTCTTCGCTCAGCATGAATGAATCGCGCGTGACAAGTAGAGCCGGAAGCGTGAGCGCCCGGAGCGCACCGGCAACCGACGTCGTCTACAGCGCGCTCCGGGCGCTGACGCTTCCGGCTCCATCTGTAGTATCTTCTACGCTGACAAGTCCCAGCAGCATCTCCAGCAACCGGATCGCGGCGCCTTTGTCTGGGATCGGATAACCGCGCATCAGGTCCGGGTCGCTATGGACGGCCGGGTTCAAATTCGGCAGGCCGACGCAACTCGGGCAGCCGTCTTCGCAGGGGCATTCCTTCACCATTTGATAGCAGATCGCCAGCAGTTGTTCCACGCGCCGGAAACCTTGCTCGCTGTAGCCGAGACCGCCGGGATAGCGGTCGTAGAGGATTATCGTCGAGCGCCCCAGGTTGTGACTGTCGACGACTCCGCCCAGGTCGCGGCTGTCGCACATCGCCACGATCGGAAGCGCGGTCACCGCCAGGTTGCGAATGCCGCAGAGCCCTTCGCTGGCGCGGAACCCGGCGAGTTTCATTTCGGCCACGACGCTCTCGTCCGGCGCGAGCCACATCGCCGTCGTGGGGAGCGTTTGCGCGG
>JALHLM010000172.1 GCA_022844585.1 Pirellulales bacterium
CCGGCGAATTGCTGGAACGCCGTCGCCGTCAACGCGAGGAAGCGGCGCGGCGCAAACCGCGGTAACCAAGTCGTTCGTTCGCCTGGAGGATCAAGGATGCTTCGTCGCCGGTTGTTGCACTGCGCGCTCAGCTGTCTCGCATTCGTTGGAGCTACCGGGCGGCACGCTTCTTCCGCCGAGCCGCTCGATCCGCAGCGCTGGGAAGAAGACATTCAGCGGTTCGAAGCGCAAGACCAAAAGGAAATGCCGGCGCCGGGCGGCGTTTTGTTCGTCGGCAGCTCGAGCATCGTGCGTTGGAAGCTCGATGAGGCATTTCCGGAACTGAAGGCGATCAACCGCGGGTTCGGCGGTTCCGAAGTGGCGGATGCGCTTTACTTCGCGGATCGCATCCTCTTGCCGTACCGCCCGCGGACGATTGTCTTCTACGCTGGCGATAACGACATCGCCAATGGCAAATCCGCGGAGCAAGTGGCGAAGGACTTCGCGCAACTCGCTGCGAAGATTCATGCAGGACTGCCGGAAGCCCGCGTGCTTTACTTGGCGATCAAGCCGAGTCGTTCGCGCTGGGAGTTGATCGACGTGCAGCTTGAGGCGAATCGATTAATCAGAGCGCAAGCTGCAGGCTCTGACTTCCTGAAATTCGTCGACGTCGCTTCGCCTCTCTTGGGCGACGACGGATTACCCCGCGAAGTCTTGTTCGAAGACGACAAGCTTCACATCAACGCGGCCGGATATGAAATCTGGAACGCATTGCTGCGCGACGAACTCGCGCCGAAGTAGCAGCGATGTCCCGCAGCGCGAAGTACCGGCGGGCCGCGCCATTTTTTTGCAGTCTGAATCGTCGCTTTTCCGCGATTGTTTCGAGGCGACGATTTCTCGATTGACGCCGGCCCGCCATACGCAGTTCATCGCTACGACGTGATGCCTTTGGTCAACTCCATAAAGGCGGTTTCGAGGTTGATTTCGTCTTCCTTGAGCTGCGTGACACGGTGGCCGGCGTTGACGAGCAGCGTGGCGAGGTCGCTGTAATCGCGCTCTTCGGGGCGCAGCGTGGTGATGATCGTGCCGTCGCGAAGCTCAATCTTTTCGACCGAGGTTTGTGCCTGGAGCAACGACGCGGCGGACTCTTGGTTTTCCTGCACGCGGATATGTAGCACGACCTGCCGCCGCACCTGGCGCATCACGTCGGCCACGTCCGCGTTGACGATCAGTTCGCCGCGCTCGATGATGCCGATCTTGTTGCAGATGTCGGCCAGTTCTGGCAGGATGTGGCTGGAGACCATGATCGTCTTGCCGAGATTCCGCAGTTCCTTGAGCAGCGTGCGAATCTCGATACGGGCGCGGGGATCGAGACCGCTGGCCGGCTCGTCCAACAACAACACTTGCGGATCGTGCAACAGCACGCGGGCCAGGCCGAGGCGTTGATTCATCCCGCGCGACAGGCTGGTGACCAACTCATCGCGCTTGTAACCGAGATCGACCAACGCCAGCACGTCTTCGCATTTCTTGCGCCGCGCGGGGCCGTCGATGCGATAAGCGGCGGCGAAGAACTCCAGGTACTCGATCACCTTCATGTCGTCGTACACGCCGTAAAAGTCGGGCATGTAGCCGATCAGCCGCCGGATTTCCTTGGGCTTGGTGTAGATCGAATATCCGCAGACGTAGGCCTCGCCCCAAGTGGGATTGAGCAGCGTGGCAAGAATGCGCATCGTGGTCGTCTTGCCGGCGCCATTGGGGCCGATGAAGCCGAACACGTCGCCGCGATCGAGCTTCAAGTCAAGATGCTTGAGCGCGTGGATCTCGCCGTACGTTTTCGTGAGGTCGCGGGTCTCGATCATGGACTGGGCGCGGGGCTAGAGTCGGGGGATGTGCTGGCGGCGGCGGGCGCGACCGGGGCATTGGGACTGACAGGCAACAAAGTGCGTACGACCACCCAGCGGCGCTCGTCTTTGCCGCGGAGCGGTTGGCCTTTGTTATGGAGCACCGCGCCGGGCGCATCCTTGGCAAGCGGTTCGGCGACAAAGCCCACGAGCATCGCCTGGCCCAGGTCGCGGCGCGCGCTGAGGTCTAGGCGGCGCAAGGCGCCATTCCAGGCATGTGAATATTCGCTGCCGCCGGCGGCGTCGTAAAACAGGATCTGGCGCAGGATTTCTTTCACGTCGGCGGATTCGGCGTCCCATTGCGTACCGACCATCGTGTATTCTTCTTTGCCAGGCGAACGCTGTACGCGACGTTGATAGCGAAGCAAATTGCTGAGCGTGCTCCAGCCAGCCTCGGAGCGCGAACCGACAGTCACCGGTTCATTCGCGGCGAGCCGCCCAAAACGCGTCACCGTGTTGCCATAGACGAGCCAGCAATCGTCGAGCGCCCACGGAGCGTGCCAGGTCACCTGTCCCTCGGGCAAGCCGTCGCCGCCGAGGGTGAGAGTTGCCGATGCGAGTCGCGGAACTTGTCCTCGCCACTCCGCCATGACGGACTTCGATGACCAGATCTGCATCGGCAGGTCTTGCATCTCGTCCAATTGTTGGTCGAAGGCGTATGCGTCGCTGGCCAACGGCTGGACGGTCGTGCGGTTCGGATCGCCGGAGAATGCCGCGGGCGCCAGTGCGAACGCGTTCATGCGCACCATGGGGTTTTCGATCTTCAGCGCTCCGCCAAGCGCCGGTTGCATGGTCAATTGGTAAGCGTTTGCTTCAGGGCTGAACAGATTCACCACGCTCACGCCGCGCATATTACCGTCGGCGTCGACGTCGATGACGTCAAACTGATTGACGCGCAGTTGACTCCCCTTCAGGTAACAGGCGAACCAATAGCCGCCGGCGCTGGCTGCGACGACCAACAGCGGAAACGAGAACCAGGTCCATTCCATGCGCCCCTTCAGTCGACGCAGGAAGCCAAAGTCGCCCGGGCCCACGAGTGCTATGTAGCCCACGACCAACATCGTCACCCAGAGAAACGGCGCGAGGCTGACGCCAGGAAAATCGTCGAGTGCGCGGCGCAATTGTTCGACGAGGTCTTGCTGGATCGCCGTGCGATTGCCGGTGTTGCCGGCGATGGACTCGCCCATCAGGGCGCTGCGAGTGAAGCGGCGCAGGAGGTTGTTGCGCCCGCTCCACTTGGCGAACGGCGGTTGACTCAGGTCGGCGGCGACGTAGACAACTTCACCCAACCCGAAAGGAAGCCTGACCACGAGCGGGGGTTGCCCCGTGCCGAGATTCGACGGCGCTTCCACTTTGCCTACTAGTCCCGACACATTGGGGACATGAAGGCGTTCCTCGCCCGTCGCAGTTCGCAACGGCGGGAGCGGTTGTGGCGATGCCGCGTAATCCTCCCAAACGCTGGTTTGCGAAGCCAGCAATGCCACTTGTCCCGTGAATTGTCCCGGAATGAACTGTGCCAGCGGATGCTCGGCGTCGAGCACCGTTTTCGCTTCGCGACCAATCGGCAGGACCAGGCGTCCGCCTTGCCGGACCCAGGAAGCGAGGGCCTCGGCGCGCTCCGGATGTTGTGTCCAAGACGCATTCAGCGCCGCATCCTCGGTGTTTACGAACAACGTGTCGATACCATCCCAACCGAGCGCATGCGCTGGCAGGTCGGTAACATGCGCCAACTCGATCGGCCGCGTTCCGCCGGTGAGCTCTTGCGACTGCGCGAAGGCGGTAGTCAATCCGAGCGGCGGGCCGACGCTGACCATCAGTCGTTCGTTCGCGGGCATGGCGCGCGGCACGCGCAACGTCTCGCGTTCGTCGTCGATGGTGAACGATTCGTTCCGCAAACTGCCGTCGGCGTGAACGATCTGCAGGCCAAGCTCGTTGTCCAATGCGGCGGGACGGAAATAAAACGTCAGCTCGCGCCGCCCGTCCGCGGAAGCGGGTGACTGCGCGAACGACGGAACCCGGTACGGAGCGCCGTCGCCATCAACCGTAGTCAAAAAGAACTGTCCGGCGAAATCATCGGCGCCGCCTTCGAGCATCACGACCACCGGCGTCCATCGGCCCGCTTGATACGCGTCTGCGATGCCCACGCGAACTTCCGTCACGCGCGGAAAGGCAGTCGCGTCCGCGGCCAAGATTGGCGCATGCCGGACAGATAGCAGCATCGCGCACACGGCCAGTGCGCTGAATTGCCGCGTGACTCGACAGAGACCGCGGCTCATGGCTTCTCCGCCATGTCGCACGTGCAGATCAGTCGGCCGCAGCCGGGGCAGCCATCGCCGTATTTGCGGGCGACGGCGTCATTGAGATCGACCCCGACAACGTTCGCGATCGTCGTCAGCCAGGCGATGACGTCGGCGAACTCGCCCATCCGTTCCTCGTGCGTACCGTCGCGGAGGGCGCTCGCCAACTCGCCGACTTCTTCCATCAGCCACATGAACGTCCCGTCGACACCGCGAGCCAGGTCTTTTTCCAGGTACATCTCGCGGATCAACCGCTGAAACTCCCGGAGCGAGATATCCCGACTGGTTTCCGACATGACGGTGGCGATCCCGGTACTTCGACGGGGAATCCCGTCAGCATGGCCCGAAACTTCGATCATAACCTGTTACCACGGCATAGGATAGGCCCGGAAAACCACCTAGACGATGCCCGACGCAAAGGACGGCCTCACGATAGTGGTACGGAACGGACCAGCGTTTCGCCTATCAGGCACTTTTCGCCGTCGAACACGCTCGGGACAATGAATGACGAAATGATTCTGCTGATCGACAACTACGACAGCTTCGTCTTCAACCTGGCCCGGTATTTCGAACGGCTGGGCGCGCCGACGCGCGTGGTGCGGAACGACGCCGTCGACGTCGCGGGCGTGCGCCGCTTGGCGCCTGCCGCGCTGGTGTTTTCGCCGGGCCCCTGTTCGCCAAGCGAGGCGGGGGCGTCGCTGGAATTAGTCCGCGAGCTGCATGGCGCGTTGCCTATGTTAGGCGTCTGCCTCGGGCATCAGACCATCGCGGCGGCGCTCGGTGGCAAGATCGTCCGCGCCCCAACGCCCATGCATGGCAGGGCGTCGCGCATCACGCATGATGGCATCGGAGTCTTTCGATCCATTCCGAGTCCCTTGAACGTGGGACGCTATCATTCCCTGACGGTCGACGAAGCGTCGCTGCCAGAAGCGCTGCGCGTCACGGCCCGCGCGGACGACGGCGCCATCATGGGCCTGGAACATCGCGAACTGCCGCTGTTCGGCGTCCAGTTTCACCCCGAGTCAATACTTACTGACCATGGCTACGCGCTGCTACGTAATTTTCTGGTAATTGCCGGCGTGCCGTTCGCCAGTTCGACGTTGCCATCTCGTGAGTTTGCGCCGCCGGAGCGTTCCGCGGCCGAACTGCCGAGTCGTCCGGTGACTTTCTAGACGTTGCGCTGGTTCATTTCCTATGCCCCTGATCCTTGAAGGTCTGGTGACGACGCTCAATGCCGATCGGTCGGTGAACCTTGCGCCCATGGGGCCAATTGTCGATCCGTCGATGGATCGGCTGTCGCTGCGGCCGTTTCAAACTTCGACCACGTTCGAAAATCTAAAGCGGCATGGCGAAGGCGTGTTTCATGTCACGGACGATATCGAGCTTCTGGCGCGTTGCGCAATTGGCGAAACCGGTCCGCTACCTACGATGTTCGCAGCGGAACTGGTGGACGGCATGATCCTCGGCGACGCGTGTCGCTGGTATGCGTTCCGAGTGCGCTCCATCGACAATCGCCACGATCGGGCCGAGGTCGAGGCCGAGGTCGTCGGCCGGGGCGTGCAGCGGGAGTTTTTCGGCTTCAACCGTGCCAAGCACGCGGTGCTGGAAGCGGCGATTCTGGCCACCCGCGTCGGGATACTTCCCGCCGACGAAATCCGCGCGGAAATGGCGCGCCTGGCCTCGCCCGTCACCAAGACCGGCGGCCCGAGTGAAACGGCGGCGTTCGCCTGCCTCGAGGAACACATCAACCGTCGCCTTGGCGTTCGTTGATCCGAAAAGTGTTCGACGGATAACGACAAACCGCGCCGCGCTACTGGCATCGCCGGTTCCGCGTCCCTTAGAATACCGGCGCGCTGCCCATCGTTCCTGGCGAGCGATGAGCGATGTCCAGTTCCCTCGTCTCGCGGCGTGCCTCCGCACGCGGAAAGGAAGAGCCATGTATCGATCCCTGCGAGTTGCCGTGGTGAGTCTTGTCGCCGTGGCGTTATGGTCTGCTACGTCGTCATCGGCCTCGGCCCAACGGCGCGGTTTCACGCGGCTGTTCGGCGTGATTACGTCCGTGCAGTTGGCCCAGTTGGATGAAGTTCAGGCCGAACTCAAATTGACCGACGAACAGAAGGGCAAGGTCACGACGCTGAACACCGATTTGAGCGACGAGCGCCGGGCGGCCCGTGAAGATGCCAACGGCGATTTCGACAAGATGTTCAAGGAAATCGCGCTGCTGAATGCCGAGTTCACCAAAGAGTTCAATGAATTGTTGGACGAAACACAGCGGAAGCGCGCGCACGAAATCTATCTGCAAGCCAACGGCGCGGTGGCGCTGACCGACGACGCCGTCGCCGAGTCGTTGAAAGTCACCGACGAGCAGAAAGCGAAACTGCAACAATCGCTGGCCGACAGCCGCGGCAAGGCCCGTGATTCGTTCCAGGATTTTCAAAGCCTGTCCGAAACGGAACGCGACGCGAAGGTCGCCGAAATGATCAAGAGCCGCGACGACGGCCTCCTCGCGGTGCTGGACGACGCCCAGAAGAAGCAGTTCGAGGAAATGCAGGGTGCCAAGCTGGAAATCGACCTCTCCAAGCTGCCGGGCCCGGGGCGCTAGACCGGATGAGCTAAGCTTGTGGGAAGTCCCATCACAATCGCCGCCCGCCGGGCGCGTCTCTTCAGAGAGCCCGACGGGCGGATTTGATGCGCGATGTTCGCCCACTGATTTCTTTCATCGTATTCCCAACGAAAGCCAATCGATCGTGATCTCGCCCGCGCGTTCCCTTCGCTATTCTCTGTTGTGGCTGGCGTTGTGCATGACGGATTCCCTTTCCGCCCAAGAGTTCAAGGCCAACTACGACGAAGCAGCGGTGCCGAGCTACACGCTGCCCGATCCCTTGGTGGCCGCTGACGGCAAGCCGATCGACTCCGCCGAGGGCTGGCGCGAAGTGCGCCGGCCGGAATTGCTGGAGTTGTTCCGCTCTAAGATGTACGGCCGCGCTCCGGGACGCCCGGCGGACGTTCGCTACGAGCTTGAGGAATCGAGCCAGCAAGCCTTCGGTGGCGCGGCGACGCGCAAGCAAGTCACGATTCACTTAACGAAGCAGGCGAACGGGCCGCGGCTGCGGTTATTGCTTTACGTGCCGAACAAGCGAACCGGTCCGGCGCCGGCATTTCTGGGGCTCAACTTTTCCGGCAACCAGGTCGTGTGCCGCGATCCGGCGATTCAACTCACCGACCGCTGGGTGCGGGAGGGAGAAGCGACCGACGGCAACCGCGCTACGGACGCTTCGCGAGGTTCGCAGACCGAGAACTGGATGGTCGAGCGCGTGATCGAACGCGGGTATGCGTTGGCCACGGTGTACTACGGGGACATCGAGCCGGATTACGAAGAGGGCTGGCGCAGAGGCGTGCGCTCCGTGTTTCCCGTCGATGGCAAAGCGAAGGCCACGCCCGCTGCGCAACCGATCACCAAGTTCCGCGACGACGACTGGGGCGCGATCGCCGCCTGGGCCTGGGGGCTGAGCCGTGTGCTCGACTATTTGGAAACCGACGGCGACATCGACGCCCGGCGCGTCGCGGTTATCGGACATTCGCGGCTCGGCAAAACGGCGCTCTGGGCTGCCGCCAATGACGAGCGCTTCGCCCTTTGCGTTTCCAACAATTCCGGCGAAGGCGGCGCGGCGATCTCGCGCCGGCGCTTCGGCGAGACGGTCTGGCGGATCAACACCTCGTTCCCGCACTGGTTTTGCACCGCCTACAAGCAATACAACAACCGCGAAGACGATCTGCCCTTCGACCAGCACGAGTTGGTCGCGTTAATCGCTCCGCGGCCCGTGTATATCGCCAGCGCCAGCGAGGACCAATGGGCCGATCCCAAGGGAGAATTCCTCTCCGCCGTGAATGCGGAACTTGTTTACGCACTCCTCGGCAAGACCGGCCTGGGCGTCACCGCCCCGCCGCCGGTGGACAAGCCGGTCGGCGAGACGATTGGCTACCACCTCCGCACCGGCGAACACGCGGTACTCCCCTTCGATTGGGAGCAATACCTCAACTTCGCCGACCGGCATCTTCGGGCGAATTGAAGTAGATTGCCGGAGACAGCTAACCGGATTTTATTGCATCCGATTTGGTAGTGTCCTAATTTGACGCTGAAGCGACAAGCAGCGTCAAACGAGGCGCAGCGATACGAGGAAGGCGAGTACGCCTAGCCGCCCCGCCGGGAGGCATTTTCCCGCGCGGTGAGATAGACTGAGGGGATGGATGAGAACCCGTACAAATCGCCGCAGCAATACGGGGCTTCGGTTGGCCGAAGTCCAAAGCCATTGCTAAGTTTCCTGCTGTTGGCCTTGGCGATTCCAACGTCGTTGTTCGGCACCTATGGCATCGGGATGGGAGTCTACAAATCGTTTTTCGAGCATGGATTGTGGGTGGCTCACGGACTTGTTGCACTGAGTGTTGGCACAGTTTTTCTAATAGTGACTTACGTTCTGTTTCGCCTAGCTAATCACTTCAAGCTACCACGCACGGATGCCAAACCCAAACTTCCCTCCAGCTAAGTTCCGCCGGATGCCGTGGCACTGGGACTTCAAATTTGGACACTACCTCCGATTTGGGCAGGTTCCCGCAGTCATCGTCCATCGACTACAATAGGGCCATCCACTCCCGCCGCGCCCGTTCCTTCCCTGTAGGCCTGCCCGATGGACGCTCGTAGTCGGTTCCTGCCGTTCGTGGCAATTCACTTGTTGCTCTTTGCCGCTTCGTCTTCTTTCGCGGACGAACCAGCCGCCGAAACTCCAACGCCGAACGAAGCCGTCGCGCCGGCGGATCAACCGGGTCCAGCGGCGGGGCATTCTACGCATGGCGAGGCCTTTGACGACGGGCCCCGCCAAGCGGCGCGATTGATGGACGGGACCGGGCCCTGTCACTTTTCCGTGACCACCGCGTCGCTGGAGGCGCAGCAGTTCTTCGACCAGGGCGTCGGCCAGTTGCATGGCTTCTGGTACTTCGAGGCGGAGCGGTCGTTCCGCCAGGTTGCGAAGCTCGACCCGGCGTGCGCGATGGCCTATTGGGGCCTGGCGATGGCGAACATCAACAATGAAAAACGCGCCAAGTCGCTCATCAAAGAAGCCGTCGAACGGAAGGAATCCGCCAGCCCGCGCGAGCGGCAGTGGATCGAGGCGCTGGCTGCGTACTATGCCGACGGCGACAAGAGCAACAAGGACCGGCGCCGCGACCTGGTGCGGGCTTACGAGACGATCATCAACGATTTTCCGGATGAGATCGAGGCCAAGGCGTTTCTCGCGGTATTGGTCTGGCAGAACAACGGCAATGGCTGGCCGCTGTCATCGCACGAGGCGGTGAACGCGCTGATCCGCGAAGTGCTCGCCGCGGAACCGATGCACCCGGTGCATCACTATCGCATTCATCTTTGGGACGGCGAGAAATCCGAACGGGCGTTGACATCCGCCGCGCGCTGCGGGCAGTCGTCGCCCGCGATCGCTCACATGTGGCACATGCCGGGTCATATTTACTCCGGCCTGAAGCGTTACGATGACGCCGCCTGGCAACAGGAGGCCTCGAACCGCGTCGATCACGCCTATATGATCCGCGATCGCGTGTTGCCGGATCAGATCCACAACTACGCGCACAACAGCGAATGGCTGATTCGCGATTTGCTGTTCGTCGGTCGCGTTCACGATGCGGTTCGCCTCGCCAAGAACATGCTCGCCTCGCCGCGGCATCCGAAGTACAACTTGCCGACCAAGGGAGGCACGAGCGCGTCGCTCGGTCGCGAACGGTTGTTGCAGACATTGTCGCGCTTTGAGCAGTGGGAGGAACTGGTGGCGTTGTCGGAGACGATGTATCTCGAATCGATCGACGACCAGGCGGATCAAGTCAAACGACTGCGCGCCCTCGGCGTCGCGCGTTTCTCGCTCGGGCAGAAAGAAGCAGGCGAGAAGTGCATCGACGACCTGGAAACGCGGCTGCGCGACGAGGCCAATGCCCGCTACAAGGATGGCGCGGAGGCGGTTCGCAAGGCGACCGAGGAGAAACAAACGCCGGAGAAAATCGCCGAGGCCCGCAAGCAGGCCGAGGACGGGCACGATGGGCGGATCAATCCGTTGAGGAATGCGCTGTTGGAACTGTGGGGGCTGCGAGACTTGGGGGAGGAGCGACCGGAATTCGCGCTGTCACTATTGAGCGCGGCGAAAGATGTTCCTCGTGACCGGTTGGCACGCCACTATTTGTCGGCCGGCAAACCGGACAAAGCCGTCGAACTTGCGATTGCTGATGCCAGCGAACACGAGCGGCAAGTGCAACCCTTGGCGAATCAGGTTTACGTCCTGCACAAGGCAGGAAAAACTGCCGACGCTGGCGAGGCGTTCAACAAGCTTCGTGAGATGTCAGCACATATCGATCTCGATTTTCCCGTATTTGAGCGACTCGCCCCGATCGCGCGCGGGCTTGGCTTCGCGGAAGACTGGCGCGTGCCTGCCGCGGCGAAGGACGACGTCGGCGAGCGGCCGGAATTGGCGTCGCTGGGGCCGTTTGCCTGGCGGCCGTCGCCTGCGCCGGACTGGACGCTGGTCGCGCCGGACGGTCGCGCGGTGTCGCTGTCGGATTATCGCGGCCGCCCGGTCGTGGTCGTTTTCTATCTCGGCTACGGCTGCCTG
>JALHLM010000173.1:0-617 GCA_022844585.1 Pirellulales bacterium
TGAACCGTTCCGCCAGCGCAAGGGTATCCGTGAACACTCGCAGGCAGGTGTTTCGCCCGTCATGCTTAGTTCCTTCAGACCGAGCGATGCAGTCGAGATTTGCCGTAGTCCGAAGCAATTTGCGAGCCACCATGGTCGCGGCTTCGATGGCGTCGACGGCCTCCAACGATTGAGCGTCGCAGCTCATTTACTTGCTCCTGCGATGCATCGATTACCACCGGCGGCCAGCATCGCTGCGGCGGCCTTTTCGGCCGCGGCTCGGACCGGCCCCACGTCGAGGTGGCTGTAGCGCTTGGTCATTTCCAGCGAGCGGTGCCCGAGCATCTGAGCGGTGATCGTCAGCGACGAATTGCCCTTGGCAAACCAACTGCCGGTTGTGTGCCTCAGGTCGTGAATGCGCAGGCCGTCGAGCTCGGCTCGCCGGCAAAGTGCCACCCAGGCGCGCTGCGGATTGGAAAGGTGCCCCGCCTTCGACGCCCCGGGGAAAACCCAGGGACAAGCGGCCGCGGTGACCGTGCGCCTCTTCGTGAGGATTTCCATCAGGGGGCCGACCACGGGAACGGCATGTGGCATCTGGTTCTTGGTGCAGGGGATCAACCAAACGCCGTAATCAAGGG
>JALHLM010000173.1:627-10791 GCA_022844585.1 Pirellulales bacterium
ACGTTCATTTTCCGGGCGCCGGTCAGCAGCAGCGTCCAAACGAAGTCGCGGAATACCTCGTTTGTCTCCTCGTCGAGGGCTTTGAGGAACCGCGGCATCTCGTGGTCATCGACGTGCCGCTGGCGCCCGGTTTCCGGGGATCGGCCGACGTCACGGACGGGGTTGTCCCCACGAAAACGGCGTTCCCGAGCAGCGTGGTTGAAAACCGCCTGCAGGAGCGCCAACACGCGGTTGGCCATGTAAGGGCCCCCGTCCTTTCGGATCCGCTGACGAAGCGACAGTACCGCCTCGCTGGAGATCGTGTCGAGTTGTCGGCCAGCCCAACCTGCGAGGTACAGCTTCCACTGTCGGCGGTATTCGCTCAGCGTCTTGGGGGCGAGCACCTTCTTGGAGCGGCGCTCATAACCCCATCCGTCGCGATCAAGGTAATGTTCGAACGCGTCGCGGAGCGTCCAGGACTCACGGCTACCTTGCTTGTCAACATGCGGGTCGACGCCGCGGACGATCTGACCGCCCAGATCCTTTGCCCGATCGCGGGCCTGCTCGACGGTCACCGTCGCGGCCGGACCGATGCGGAAGCGTTTGTAGCGACCGTGGGCGCGATAGCAGAAGTAGAACGTCTGTGTGCCGGCGGCCGTGACGCACAATGCCAGGCCTGGCGTTATCTCATCGTAGAAGTAAGCTCTGCCGCTCGCCGGCGCGGCGAGAGACTCGATGAGGCGTTTGTTGAACCGGAGTTTTAGCGGCCCCGACGTGTCCCGAGCCAATGTTGCAGACCGCGCTTTCGAGGGCATCCAAGCGTATCCGTGCAGCAGCGGTGCAGCACTAGGCATCATAATCCATCAAACTCGATGCTGCACCGTCAATGCAGGTTAGCCGCTTTTCCCGGGAAAAATAGGGGTCTGTCGAACTCCATCAATCAGGATACAATAGCCCGCATATGACTCGAAATCAGTTGCCGGGCAACCGGTTGAGGGTTCGAATCCCTTGCCCTCCGCTTGTCGGCCGGAATTCGGCCGGCTTTTGAGGCACGAGACTGGACTGCGGCGCATTGTGGCGCGCCGAGGGCGCCCATGACAGTCACGTCCGTCGTTCTTCGTGCGGGATTGTCCGCCGGCCTCCTGCTGGCGCCGTGGCTCTTGTACCGCGCCTACGTTTGCCTCGATCAGCGCGGCTATCTCGTCAGCCAGCGCAACCCGCCGTCTGGCGGCGGCGTCTCGGGCGTGTTCAATGAACTGACCCGCCTGACCCAACCATCGATCCAGCACGTCGAAATGGTCCGCGATGAGGCGGCGCGCCCAGAGCGGGATGATCAGGCTGAAGATTTGTAAATCTGCAGCACTGGGTCGCTGCGCGCTACATTGGGGGCCTGCCTTCTGGCACTCCGAGAAGTCGCATTATCCACCGACTTCCTGGATTTCCGATTCCGCGCGCCCGCGTTGCTGTCTCCGGCGAGGGCAGGCGTCAGCGATCGCTTCGACGGCCTTTGCCTTGCATTTTTCTCTTTACGGCGAGGGCAGTCGCATGTCACGAATTTTCGGCGCGTCGTTCGCTTTCTGTGTACTTACAAGTCTGGCTCAGGTGCAGGCCGGGCGGATTTATTTCACCGATCCGGGTTTCGGCGATCAGGTCAGTCGGATTCGCACTGATGGGACCGATCTCGACCCGATTGTGACTTTCCCCACGATCGCAGATCCACGCGCGTTGGCTATCGATCGGGCGAACGGCCGCGCGTTTTTTTCGTCCGGGAGCACGTTGCAACGCATCAATCTCGACGGCACGGGGCTGACTTCCTTGGGACCGGCCGGCGGTTCGGTGCCGACGGAGATTGTGCTCGATATGTCCGCGGAAAATATGTACTGGTCCGTCGAAGGTCCGGCCGGGATCAAGCGGGCGACGCTGGACGGCGTCGGAGCGACCACGCTGGTTTCCCAGGGCATTTTGGATGCGCTCGTGGGCGCTGATCCGCTCGTGCGCGCCGACGACGTGCATAGCATCGCCTTGGACCGGGTGGGCGGGCGCATTTACTGGTCGAATGGGCGGCATCTCAACTCGATGCCGGCCGGCGGCGTGTCCGGACCGGCCGACGCGGTGCATCATTTCGAACTTGCCGGCGCCGGCGAGATCAACAAAATCAAGCTGGACCTCGAATCGAGCGAGGTGTTCTGGACGAATTCGACTGGCAGTCTGGTGCAAAAGTCGTCGCTCTCCGGCGGCGATCAAACGACGCTGGTCAGTCGCGGTTTCGGTCGACCTGCTGGTCTGGCGATCGACTTCAACGCCGGGCAACTCTATTTCGGCGACACCCTCGGAAACAACGGACGCGGACAGATTCTGAGCGCGGATATCGAAGGCGGCGAGGCCGTGCTCGTGTACGACTCCTTCTCCACGCTCTTCGCGCCGGCGGACCTGGAATTCGGACCGGGATCGGTGTTCCCCGGGGATACGAACGACGACCAACGGGTCGACATTGTCGATCTCAATCACGTCCGCAATAACTTCGGACGCATCGGCGACGGCATTGCTGGCGACGTGAACGACGATCAACAGGTGGGCATTGACGATCTGAACAGTGTACGCAACAACTTCGGCGCCGGCTCGATCACGCCCGTCCCGGAGCCGGCGTCGATCGCGTTGACGATCGTCAGCCTGACGGCTTCCTTCTGTGTGGCACGACGACGCCGCTACACACTGGCGGGCGAGCCGCCAGTGGCACCTCCGTGCTGAAATTGCTTTCTAACTGAGCCTACGGCGCCACGCGCGGCGTTCGTCGCCAACTCATCAAGCGGCGCGCCGTCGCTAGCGCCCGGTCGCTCCAGCCGGGAGTATGCTGCCGAGCGCGCAGGCGTTCGACGTTTTCGGCCAGATCCAGGGCGTCTTCGCTGTAGCGGCCGAGAGGCTCATCGCCCTGGAAGAACACCAGGGCATTGTCGAGCGAGCGCTCGACGTGCAGATTCGATTTGGCGTGTGGTCCATTCACGTGGGAGAACTCCCGATTGACGAGCGAACGCGTGCTCCCTGCACACAGTTTGGCAACGCAATCTGCCCCCGCATTGAATATTACGCCGATGGCCGAAAAATGCATATCTCAATTCACCAGTATCTCCTGGTTTTCCTAGCTTTCGGCCGTTGCGAACCATCTCTTCCGTCAAGTTTCGCCGATTGCTATAGTCCCGCCGCTTTCCGGCGTCTCCGCATCCTTCCCGGGTCACGATTCCGATGCGCAAGTGCTTGCCAACGTTATTGTTATCTCTCGCGCTCGCGGGCTGCGCGAAGGACGATATTCCGGATCCGTTCGAATTCCTGCCGGCCGTGGGGCCGTTCGCGGAAAAGAACACCTCCGGCATTAAGACGCCGAGTGAACGGATGGAAGACCTTCGCGCGCAGGCCGCGCTCGGGAAGTCGCGAACGGCCGATGAGCGCGCACAGTTCGCTTCGCAATGGGCTCAGGCCTTGCCGAACGAAACCGATCCCTTGGTTCGCTGCGAAATCGTCAAAGCGCTCGGCGCCAACGCCTGCCCCATGGCGGCGCAGCCGTTACGCCTGGCGATGCAAGATCCCGACGCGGACGTAAGAATTGCCTGCTGCGAAGCCTGGGGCGCGTATGGCGGCGTCGAAGCGGTGCAGGTATTGTCCGGAATGGTGGAGGGCGATGAAAATCTCGATGTCCGCATGGCGGCGATTAAGGCCCTCGGCGCGACGGGCGAAAGCAGCGCCGTGCAGTCCTTGCAGCCGGCACTCGAAAGCGACGACCCCGCGGTGCAGATCACGGCGGTCGAATCGATGCGTTCCGTCTCCGGGCGCAACTTCGGCAACGACGTCAACGCCTGGCGCGAGTACGCCTCAGGCCGGGAACCGCAGGTGGAATCGCCGAGTTTCACCGCCCAACTCTGGGGCTGGTGGAAATGATGCGTTGCTCGTCGCTCGTGAAGTATTTGACTCAAACCATGTGGACTCGGCTTTCGCGCGGCGGCGCGATCTTCGTCCTGATCGGTGTGTTGTCGTTGGCCCTCGGCGCGCCCGCTTGGAGCGATGATTCCGAGAAAGAAGCAACATCGGATGCGATCGACGCAGCGGTCGAATCGCTGCTGATCGATCCCAAGTTCTCGGCCGAGTTATTCAAGGATCAACGCGCGCCGCAAAAGACACTTCCCGACGAAGAGGAAGCGGTCGCCGGCGACGGCGGCAGCATGCCGGCCGTGGCGGAGGAAGAGGTCGAGGAAGAGACGAAGGAAACGGACGAAAAGCCCGATCCGGCGCCAGACGATGCCGCCGAGGCGGACACGGACGCACTGAAAAAGAAAGTCCGCACGGCGCTCGGCGTCTACTATCGCCGGCATCTCAACACGCGAGATCACACGCCGTGGGAAGTCTTTCATCAGATCATCGCCTTCGGGCCGGAAACCCTTGTGCGGAAGGGCGGGCCGCAAGGCGAGAAGGTCGACGCGGTCCGCTGGCTCTGCGACAACAAGCCGTCGCGCGGCATGCAATTGATGCACCTGGAGCGGGGAAAAATGGCCCTCCGCCGCGCCAAAGGCGTCCAAGGGCACTACGGGCAGTTCCTGGCGATCCTCGCGCAACGCGATATTCCGCGCGACTACCCAATTGAAATCGACGGACGCAAGTTCACGGTCGAAGACTTGATTCGCACGGAGCAACGCACCTGCCGCGCCGGCGAAGAACTGACGTTCAAACTGATGGCCTTCATGCACTATCTGGAGCCCGACGCCAAGTGGAAGAACGACCGCGGCGAAACCTGGACGATCGAACGCGTGCTGCGCGATGAAATTGGCTCGCCGATTCGGGGCGCCGCCTGCGGCGGTACGCATCGCCTGATGGGGATCAGTTATGCGGTGAATCGCCGGAAGGAACTGGAACAACCGATCGACGGCGAATACCTGCGCGCGGACAAATATCTCCGCGATTACCATCGCTATGCCTTCAGCTTGCAGAACGAGGACGGCTCCTTCAGCACGGAATGGTTCGCCGGCCGCGGCAATCGCGAGATCAAAGACCGCAAGCTGCAGACCACGGGGCACATCACGGAATGGCTCGCCTATTCCGTGCCCGAGGAGCATCTGAGCGATCCGCGCATGGCAAAAGCGATCGACTTCCTTGCCACATTGCTTCTGGAAGATCGCCGCGCGGAATGGAAAATCGGTCCGCTCGGCCATTCGCTGCATGCGCTCGCACTCTACGACGAACGCGTGTTCATCGCGGGCGAGAATGAGACGTCGCCGGTAGCAGAGGAGACGAAGGCGTCCACGGTCGAGGGCGACGAAGCGCTTTCGGACGCCGAACCTGATGCCGTCGACGCGGAAAAGCAGACGGCGGAAGTCGACGAGCCTGGCGATCAAGAAGCCGCGGCCTCGACGGAGCCCGCGAAGTTGAAATAGTCCGACGACTACTCGGCGCTCGTGGCGACCGGCGGCGCCGCCACCTCGGCTTGAACGGACCGCGCTTTCCCGGCCGCTTCCGCGCCGGGTTCTCCGGACAACAGCAACAGCATGCCGACCGTCAGGAAGACGAGGCCGGAGATATGCCGCGTATTTAACGGCTCTCCCAACAAGTACCGGGAGACCAGCGTCACGCAGACGACCCCGGACGCTAGGTGGAAGCCGGCCATCTGTGCGCCAGTATAGGTGCCGTGCCCGTAGCGGGTGGCGAGGACGTTCAGCACGTACTCCGGCAGCACGATCATCCAACTCAGCCCCAGGGCGACCCAAAAGCCCAGGTGCCGGATGCGTAAATGGCCCAACCAGGCAACGGACATGAACGCGCCGGACAGGGCGATCATCAACGGAACCAACACGGCGCGCATGCGGCGAACTCCTGGGCGAGTCGAACTTCGTACGACCATCATGGTCAGACGTTTCGCCACACCGCAAGGCGCGCGGCGCCTGCCGGGTTGCCGTGCCGCACGGGTCTGGTAGAAACGAAGTGACGGTAACGGTTCTCGGCTCAAAAAAAGCACTGGGTGAAGGCGTGGCAAAGGCGGCATTTCTGTTTCCGGGGCAAGGCGCCCAAACGGTCGGTATGGGAAAGACGCTCGCCGAGCAACTGCCGGCCGCGCGGGCGTTGTTCGACCGTGCGAACGGCGTGCTCGGCTACGACCTGGCGCAACTCTGCTTCGAAGGACCGCAGGAAAAGCTCGACAGCACCGTGCATAGCCAGCCGGCGCTGTTCGTGTGCAGCCTGGCGGCGCTCGAAAAACTGCGACACGATGCGCCCGAGATCGTGGAACGATGCCAGGCCGCGGCCGGATTGAGTCTGGGCGAATACACGGCGTTAGTCTTCGCGGGCGTGATGAACTTCGAGGACGGCCTCCGCCTGGTTGCCGAGCGCGGGGCCGCGATGCAGGCCGCCGCCGATCTGCGACCGAGTGGGATGGTCAGCGTGCTCGGCGTGGAACGGGAGCCGCTCGCAGCGATGTGCGACGTGGCGCGCGGCGACGACGTGCTGCAGATCGCCAATCTGCTTTGTCCCGGCAACATCGCCATCAGCGGCGGCGCGGCGGCGCTCGATCGTTTCGTCGCCCAGGCGGAACAGGACGGCGTGCGCTACGTGCGCCTGTCCGTCGCCGGCGCATTTCACACGGCGATCATGCAGCCGGCCGTCGAACGACTCACCAAAGCCCTTCGTGACTTGCCGATGAGCCCGCCACGGATTCCAGTGGTCTCCAACGTCGATGCCCAGCCGCACAACGATCCGGAAGAAATCCGCGCACTCCTTGTCCGGCAAGTCGTCAGCCCGGTCCACTGGGAAGATGGCCTGCGCTACCTCATCGCCCAGGGACACGACCTGTTCTACGAGGTCGGCCCCGGCCGCGTGCTGCGCGGGCTATTGAAGCGGATCGACCGCAAGCTGGCTAGCGAGGGCGTCGGCGAATAGCGAGTGTGCGCTTAGCGAACCACGCTGGGCTTACCGCCGCCCGGAGCTGTTTTGTTGGCGTTGGGACGAGCCGCGGCGCGAGGCGGCTCGGCGGCCGGTCGTTGGAGCGGCACTGGAACTAATTGCCAGCCCGGCGGCGTCACCGGCTTGCTGAAGTCCTTTTGCAAGAACTGGAATTTCGGATTGATGACCGGCTTACCGAACACATGCACGGTGCGCGACTTGCCGTCCGGATGATAGATTTGCAAGCCCAGCATCGTCAACGATTCGGAGTCAAGAATCACCTGTGCGCGGCGATAGTTCTGCGCGTCGGCCTGATACTTCGGAATCGCTTCCAACAGCAGTTGGCCCGGTTGCGGCTTCGTGCCTGGCGGGTCGATGCGCAGCCAGTAGCGAGTCTTGAGCTTGGCCGCTTCAGTGCCGAACAAGAATGGCAGCGGGCCGTCCTCGATGCCTTTGCCCTGCAATTCCGGCGGCAGTTCGTGGGCTTCCACTCGCTTCTTATCTGGATTGAACAAATAGATCGTCGTGCCGTCGGTCACCCAATGATCGACTTCGACTTCATTTTTGTCGCGCGTTACATAGAGCCCCTTATCGGGTCGCTTGTATTTGATTTCACCCGTGGTCTCGATTTTTACTTCCGCCGGTTGGCCTGGCGCCCGGGGCCCGGCGGCAATGGCGTTTTGCCGGTATTCGAGGCGCGTGAAGCTCACGGAAAATTGATCAATCTGCTTGCCGGCCGCTTCCCAAGCCTGGAGCAAGCTATCGAGTTGCGCTTCTTCTTGTGGCGAGAGTTGGAACGGCGCGCGCGGCGCGACGGCCTGCGCATTGGGATTCGGCGCAGCTGGCCGAGCCGGCGCTTGGGCGGTGCGTGCAGCGGGCGCGGCTTGACGCGTGGTGTTTCGCTGCACGGGGACGCGTTGCGTTTGCGCGGCGAGACCACTCGTCAGACACGTGACGAGCGCCAAACTCAGAGAGCCCGAAAGAATTCGTTGCATCGCCCGCCTCCATGCGTGGCAGATTGGACCATAACCTGGCGGCGCTGCGCGCAGCATCCACCGGGGCGGGATTGTAGCGGCCGGTGGTCGAATCGCCCAAGAGCGATTTTTGTGCAATTGAGAGCCGGAAGCGTCAGCGCCCGGAGTGCGCCGGCATCAACGTCGCTAGTAGCGCGCTCCGGGCGCTCACGCTTCCGGCTCGATGAACCAATTTGATAGCTAACCGGCGGCTTCGGTAAGCTGGCGAACTTCGCGCAAGATGCGGGTATGAATGGCGAAGAGCCCGCGCATGCGTTGCATGCCGAGGGCCTCGGCCAATCCGAAATGCTGCACCAGGTCGCTCGGCGTGGCCAGGATTTCCTCGGGGGCCGCCCCATCGAAGGCGCTCACCAGGATGCCGACGAATCCCTTCACGGTCGGGGCCTCCGGAGCGACGTCGGCGTGAATCCGCACTCGGCCGTCCGCCATTTCGACCCAGAGGAAGACGGGCGTCTGACATTCCGGCACGCGGTGCAGGCCGGCGTCGCGCTCCGCGCGATATGCATCCGGCAGCGCCGGCAGGCTTTCGGAAAAATCGAGCAGCATCATCAACCGCTCGCGCGGTTCGCAATCGGCGAACTCGGCTTGAAGTTCGGCGAGCTTTTCTTGGACGGTCGACATGATCTAGGATTGAAGAACAAGATGAGAAAGATGTGCGCGATAGCTGATTACTCAGCGCCTTCGTTCGTGGGTTCTTGGCCGATAACAATTTGTTCGATGCGGCCTTCGCGTTCGATTTCGAGCGGCAGCGGGAGCGTGGCGTTGCGGAGCAGCTCGCCGCATTGCTCTGGTCCGTCGAAGGACTGGTCGGCGATGGAATAGATCCGATCGCGCAGTTTGAGGCCGGCCTTGTCCGCGGGAGATCCCGGGACCACGCGCGTCAAGATTACGCTGCCAGGCTCCGCTTCGTCACCGCGCCACGCGAGACCTAGCCGGACCGGGCTGCCACGCAGTTCGATCGAAAGCGTGCGCGGTTCCGGCTCCTCGCCGCGACGCACTGCAAGGCTGATCGGACTCTCCGCGGCGAGCACCAAACCGCCGAAATCGGTGGCGGCGGTAATCGGAATTTCGTTGATGCTTTCCAGCACATCGCCGACCTGCAAGCCCGCGGTCTCGCCAGGAGCGCTGGGCACCACGCGGGCAATGCGCAGGCGGTCGTCAACGTTTTCCCAGGCGATTCCCAACCGACTTCGCAGCGGCGCCAACGGTTGTTCGCGCTCCGCGCGGCCTTCGGTCGTTTCTGACCGTGAACGCCGCCGAAACTCCGGCAGCGTATCCGCGTCGGCCGTGGCCACGATCAGGTCGAACATCAAGGCGCTGACGCGCTGCATGCCGTCGACATTCAATAGCTCCGCATCGTCGCGGGGCGTGTGGTATTCGTCATGCAGGCCAGTGTGCAGCATCACGGACGGAAGTCCGGCTCGGTAAAAGGTGTAGTGGTCGCTGTCCTCAGACATTTCCCAGGTGAAATCGAGCCGCATGCCAATCTGGTTCTGACGGCTGATGAAGCGGCGCAAGCCTTGGCCGGTGCGCGTGCCATAGACTTCCACGCGATCCTTGCGCAGCCGCCCGACCATGTCCATGTTAAATGCCAGCTTGACGCGGCTGCGGGCGACGGTCGGCGCTTCGATCCAATGTTGCGAGCCGAGTAGTCCTTTTTCCTCGCCGTCCCACAGTGCGAACAGCAGCGTGCGGCGCGGATGGGGATTGAGCTGCGCGATCGCTTCGATGCATTCCAACAACGCGGACGTGCCGCTGGCGTTGTCGTCGGCGCCGTTGTGAATGTAGCCTGTCGGGCCGTTGCTGTTCTCGCGCGTGCCGTAGCCGACGTGATCGTAGTGCGCGCCAACCAGAACGACATCATCCTGCAACGCGAGATCGCTACCCGGCCAGAGCCCAAGGATGTTGCGGTAGTCGTTGCCGAATTCCTGGTAGTACGACTTGGTCGGCCCGGCCGGTTGAAGTCCGTGGCGTTGGAATTCCTTGACCAAGTAGCCACCAGCCGCCCTGCCGCCGCGCGTGCCGGCTTCGCGTCCTTCGAACGTGTCGTCCGCCAACCGATCGGTATGGACCTTCAGGTCGGCGCCGCGAATCGAGGCCCTCGCAGCCGCCAGCGCCGCGAGGTCGGCCCCGCCGGCCTGCCGCGGAATCTCCCCGACGCACCAACCAAGCAGAATTGCCGATATCCACCGAAACTGATGCGTCATCGCACGCTTCCTGCGCTGAGATCGATCTG
>JALHLM010000174.1 GCA_022844585.1 Pirellulales bacterium
TGGGCAAGGAGCGTAAGCCATGGACAAAGTGCGCGAGATCCTGGGGGTGCTGAAAAAGCACCACTTTTGGATCTTTTCGGTGGTCGTCTCGATGACGATCCTCGGCTGTTGGTACAAAGCCAAAGGATCGCTGAGTCAGATGTATTCGACCGAGAAATCCGCGATCGAAACGGCCAAAAGCGGACTGGAAACGATTCGCTCGAATCCGTACCAGCCGAATCCCAGCTACAAGCTCGGGGTGGAGACAGAACGCGATAAGCTCAAGCTGACCACCGACCAGGAGTGGCAGCGGCTGTCGGAAAGCCAGAAGAGTGTGTTCAACTGGCCGAAGGAGCTGCCGGAATTCGCCAAGTGGGAAGCGGATGGTCGCAAGACCCCGATGACCCCGTTGATGTTGGAACTCTATCAAAACTTCATTGACGAAGAGTTCCCGCGTCTGGAACAACTCGTCAATGTGCGGCGCGAGAAGTACCCGCAAGGGACGACCGGCGCTACGTCGGGCCCGATGCCGCCCACCAGCCCCTATCCCGGCTCGCGCGGAGGGGGCGGCTACGGCGGCCCCGGAGCACAACAGTCCGTGGAGATGATCGGCATCGTCGAATGGGACCCGGCCGACTTCATGAAGCTCAAGGGCTTGGATGGCCTCAAGACCTGGGGCAACAGGGCGCCGCAGCAAATCGAAGTCTTGATGTGCCATGAAAGCCTGGCCGTGTATCGTTCACTGTTGGAAGCGATCGCGCTATGCAATGAAGGCGCCACGGATAACGACAATGCGATCGTCAAACAGATTCAGCGGCTCGATATCGGCAAGCACACCACGCTGCCGGGGCCGTTCGATTCGATGCAAAATGTGATCATGCCCGGCGATCTGATGGCGGAGTCGTCCGGTCTCGTGCCCAGTCCCTATGCCAGCATGCGGCCGCCGGCCGTGGAAGGCGAAGTGATTTCCAAGGAGTCGATCATCCTGGACGGTCGCTATGTGGACGGTTCCGGCAAACCGGTCGACGCCACGGCCGCGCAGACCGCGCCGCCGTATGCGGAGTTCAAGTTGATGAAGGTCCGTTTGGTGCTGGTCGTCGACCAGCGCGGCATTCCCAAGCTGATGGCGAATCTCGCCAATGCCAAGTTGGGCGTCGAGATTCACCAGGTCCGTATTAATCCGCAAGAGACCAAGGTCGTCGAGAGCGTCCGCGCCAATCTAGGAGGCTCAGCCGGGCCTGGCGGCGGATATCCTGGCGGACGTCCTGGCGGCGGCTATCCTGGTCCGTCTGCTGGCCCCCCGGGCGGCGCTGGTTCGCCTTACGGTGGAGGAGGCGGCAGCCCCTATGGGCGCGGCGGTGGCCGAGGGGAAGGAGGACCGCCTGTCGGCTATGGTGGTGGCGGTGGCGGGTTGAATCAGACCGCCGGCCAGAACACCAACGACGTCACGATCGAAATCAAGGGCATCATGTACATCTACAACCCGTTCGATCCGACCAAGACCGGATCGGGCGCGGACGCTGGCGACGCGCGGAGCTTGTTTGGCTTCGCCGGCGCGACAGACGGCGCGGCCGCGACCCCCGCGGCGACCCCACAATAACTCGGCAAGGAACAATCTCTCAGAGAGGCCGAAAATCATGAAAAAACCCAAGGTCAAGTTGGACTCGTCCAAGCTGAAAGGCGCGATCGTTCAGCACTTCGAGAAGGTGCTGTTCGCGGTCGTCGGGCTGTGCTTCGTGTGGTTGGTGTATTCGGCGATGAACGTCGAGCGCTTCACCGGCACGCCGGAAGAATTGCAGCAAGTCTCCGCGCAAACGCAGCAACATATCGACGGGCGCCCGTTCACCCCCGAGGCCAAGGAGAATGCAAATCTCGTCAGCACGGCGGTGTTTCGCGACGCCGTGGCGATTGATCCGGTAGCGGAAAGCAGTGACTGGAAGCCGTTAAAGCCGGCCGACGCGGCCACCCAGCGCCGTAAGGGGCCGAAGGTCATGGGCCCGCTGGCGATGCGGGTGAGCGGTGGCATCGGCGCGATCGTGACCGTGGCGGATGAGGCCACGGCGACGAAGCGTGCGCTCACGGCCATCGAGGAAGAAGAAGAGGCGGAACGTAAACGCCAAGAGGAAATTGAAAAGGCCCAGCGCGAAGCGGAAAACGCGCGTCCCGGCGGCGCCGGCGGCTACGGCGGCGGCGGTCCGGCTGCTGGCGGATACCCGGGTGGCCCTGGTGCACGTGGCGGCGCGGGCGGCGGCGGTGGACGCGGAACAGGCGGAGGTGGTGGACGCGGCCGGAACGCCGGAACGCCGTATGGCGGGGCGCCGGGCGCGGGACCCTATGGCGGCGCCGTCGGTGCAACGACGGAGCAACCGGAGGAAATTGTCGAGACGCCGATGATCATTCCGACTCCGGAACAAGTCGTCAAAGGTGTCCGCTGGATTTGCTTGACTGGCGTGGTGCCGGCCAAAGCGCAGTACGAGGAATTCAAGAAAGCGCTGGGCGGAGACGCACAAGTCAGCGAGCCGCCTCGCTACTTGATGTATGAAATCCAGCGTGCCGACTACGTGCCAGGCAAGCAACCCGCTGATTCCGACTGGCAGGACGTCAATGTGATTAAGGCGTTGGCCGACGCACAGAAGGAATGGGCGGCGATGTACGAGGAAATCGCGGATCCGGAAAAGGTTGTCCCCGGACTGGCGATGCGGTTGCCGCCGCTCTACACGCGGAATTGGGGCAACGAAGTGGTCCATAGCCCCGAGATCGAGCGCCTCGATCCGGCCGCATTAATGGACCGACGCGTCGCGCTGTACAAGCAGTTGGAAGAAGAAGAAAAGAAGCGCAAAGAAGCGGGCCAGCAACCGGTCGATGATGGTTCCGGTTCCCAGCAACCACCAGTACCATCGACTCCCGCCAACGCACCAACGAGCATCGAAGACGTGCTGAACGGCGGCGGACCTGGCGGTGGCTATGGCGGCGGTGGAAGCCCATACGGCGGCCGTCCTGGCGGAGGCTCACCTTATGGTGGTGGCGGTAGCCCCTACGGTGGTCGCCCGGGTGGGGGATCACCCTATGGCGGAGGAGGTTCTCCCTACGGCGGAGGCGGTTCGCCTTATGGCGGCGGAGGCTCGCCATACGGCGGTGGCGGCGGCGCGGGAGGCATGATGGCTAGTTTCACGCCGCCGGAGCACGCCTTGCTGCGGTTCTTCGATTTCACGGTCGAGTCCGGCAAGACTTATGTTTATCGCGTGCGCCTGCGGCTCGCGAATCCGAACTACGGCATGCCCGCCAATCTGTTGGAAAACCCATCGTTGAAGGACGAACAATATCTCCTTGGCGAATGGTCCCAACTCACCGACGCCGTGCGCGTGCCGGGCGACGACGCACTGCTGGCCGGCAAGTCGTCGGTCTCGCGCGGCGTGTTTGACCCGATCGCCGAAGTCGTCGTGGAACACTTCGACCAGGCGAAAGGCGTGATGGCCTCCATCGCCGACAAGGCCGAACGCGGTGAATTGGTCAACTGGGCTGCCAAGAAGATGGAATACGTCCATCCGACAAAGCCCAAGGTCGAGAGCTTCGAAAACGTAAAGCTGAAGACCGACCTGACCGTGGTCGACATCCTGGGCGGCGTCCGCATCGGCAAGGCCTCGGCCAAGGAATCGCCGGGCCGCATCCTGACGATGGACGCCAACGGCAACTTCGAAGTGCGCGAAGAACTGACCGACCGCACGGCAGTCGCTTCTGCTGACGCCGCTCGTAAGCGCGCCGAGAAGTTCGAGGAATTGGGCGCCGGCGGCGGCTACGGGGCGCCGCCAGGGGGAAGCCCCTATGGCGGTGGCAGCCCCTACGGCGGTCGACCAGGCGGCAGTCCCTATGGCGGTCCACCAGGAGGCAGCCCATACGGTCCTCCAGGCGGAGGCGAATCTCGCGGCCGATAGTTCGTCGTCGTATTTGGTGAGTGAATTCGCTTCTCCGGGGCGTCCTTTGGGACGCCCCGGTTCGTTGTTTGACGACGTAGTTCGTTTCTGCCCGCTGGACGTTTGCGGTCGCACGCCTCAAAATGCCGTGAACATTTCTATCGCGGACACAGGCCGAGGTTCGAGCGAATGCCTTTCAGCACCGGATTCGAAGCTTTCGTTCGAAGTGACGAGCCGCTCTACCTGCACACCTGGCTGCACATTGGCGGGCCGGCCGAGTTCTTCGCTACGCCCCGCGACCGTGATGAACTGAAATCCGTGGTCACGCGCGCTGCCGAACAAGGCCTGACGGTCCGGCTGTTAGGCGGCGGTTCAAACATTCTCGTTCGCGACGAAGGAGTCAAAGGCGTCGTCGTGCGGCTCGACGCCCCTGCGTTCGCCGAGATTTCGACCATCGGCGATGTGGTCCGCGCCGGCGGCGGCGCGAAGCTGGGGCATGTGATGTCGGAAGCCGTGGCGCATGGCCTGGCCGGGTTGGAGTCACTCGTGGGCATCCCGGGCACGATCGGCGGCGCCTTACGCCTGAATGCCGGCACGCGCAGCGGCGACATCGGTCAGTGGACCAAACGCGCCACGGTGATGAATCGCGCCGGCGAAATCATCGAGCACGAACGCCCGGATCTGGTGTTCGCCTACCGGCAAAGCAGCCTCGATGAACTAGTGATCCTCGAAGCGGAGTTCGAACTGGAATCCGAGAATCCCGAGGAACTGTCCAAGCGGATGCAAAAGCAATGGATCGTTCGCAAGGCAGGACAACCGCTTGGGCACCAATGCGCCGGACAGGTTTTCCGCAACCCGCGCGGGATGAGCGCCGGGATGCTGATCGATCAGGCGGGGTTGAAAGGACATCGCGTCGGGGCCGCGGAAGTCAGCGACCGCCATGCCAATTTCATCATCGCCGATCCGAACTGTCCGAGTCGCGACGTGATCGAGCTGATCGAGCTCATCCGTGAACGCGTCCAAGATCGCCTCGGCGTCGAGCTGGAAACCGACATCGAGATTTGGTAAGCCGCTCACTCTTTTTCGCCCCCGCCGGTTTCGTAAGCCCGGCGGACTGTAGCGATTGCCAATGATTCTCCGCGCCGGCTGCGGACGCCACGCTCACGCGGACGATAAATGATTCGATGCGCGGCGACGCGCTTGGAACCTGGGTTGTTCACGCGTTTTCACCACGGAGGCACGGAGAACACGGAGGGGAGCTGAGACTAATTTGAACCGCAGAGGCGCTGAGACGCAGAGAATTGGGAGAGTGGAATGAGAGTATTTAGTGGCAGCCAATGAGTGCTCATGGCGAGGTTCTGATCACCGACACTGACCACCGAAAACTCACACCTCCCCCGCTCCTCCCTGTCTCAGCGCCTCCGCGGTTCAAAACGGCTTCCCCTCCTCCGTGTTCTCTGTGCCTCCGTGGTGAATCCTCCCGACGAGCCAGGGTGATTTTCGACACGGCGGAGTGCTTATGTCGGCTCCCAAAAAGCAGGAATTGGCCCCTGTCGCGGATCAACCGCGACTGTTGGGCAAGCTTTTTCGTCAAGCGTTGGTCCCCGCGCGATTGCTGAGTGAGCGCGCGGCGCGGCGCTGGTTGCTGATGGGGTGCTTTGTCGGGGGGTGCATCGTCCTGTGCGCGGCGATCTGGCGCAACGTCCGGGAGGACGTTTACGCGCAGGCGGAATACCAGGTGCCGATCGCGGAACTGCACCTGACGCCAGCGCCGAGTTGGCTCAACGAGCGCTCGGATATTCGCCGCGACGTCGTTCGCGACGCGAGTCTGGAAGGCAATTTGTCGCTGCTCAACGACCGCCTGACCGTTGATCTCGCCCGCGCCTTCGCGCTGCACCCCTGGGTCGAGGAAGTCGCCTCGATTCGCAAATCGTTTCCTGCGCGGATTGACGCCGAAGTCAAATACCGGCAGCCGGTCTGCCGCGTGGATTTGTCCAATGCCAGCTACCTGGTCGACGCTCACGCAGTGCTGCTGCCGATCGACGACGTACGTCCGGACGTCCTGGCTAAGCTGCCGCGCTTGACGGGCGTCGATGCTCCGACGGGATTGGCCGGCGCTGTCTGGAACGACCAGCGCGTGATCGGCGGCGCGGAGATCGCGGACGTGCTGAAGGAAGAATGGCCGGCGCTGGAGTTGAAAGCCATCACGCCCAAGGCGTTACCGACGCGTTCGCCGCGCGGCACGGACTATGCCTTCGACCTGATCACCGAGCAGGACCGGGTCATCTACTGGGGATTTGCCCCCGCAGTGGAAAACGCCGACGCCGCCACGCTCGCCTGGAAGCTGGGAGAGATTCGCGACTTTCAGCGGCAGCGAACCGCGCCGGTTCGCCGTGATAGCGACCCCAGCATGACGCCGACACGTCGGGTTGAGGATTTGACCTTACAGAGGACCGAGCGGGCCAGCCATTAGTGGCAGACTTCCGGCCCACGACGTTCGCTGGGCCCTTCTTCCTGGCGCACCTGGACCTCGCTCCGCACGATCGTGACGTGGCCAGGCGCTTCGATTCCTAAGCGCACCACGCCATCGGCGATCCGCACGACGGTCACCGTAATATCGGCGCCGATCTGAATCCGTTCATCTGCGCGACGCGAAAGCACCAACATCGCGACTCCTCCTTGATGGCGAGGGCGCTGGCAAATACCCCCGTCAGCATACCGGTCGCTAGCGGCCCTCGCAAGCCGCGGCGCGATCGCGGAACCTGCCGGCGGGCAGTCTGCCAGCGGCCGCCAAGTTACAATACGGGCATGAATCGCGACGCCGCCGCCGAACTCGCCCAACGCTTTCTCAATGGGGACTTGCCGCTCGACGCACTGCGCGCGGCGTTTGCGGGAGATCAAGTCGCCGACCTGGCGGACGCCACAGTCGATCTCGACCGGCAACGACGATGCGGCTATCCCGAAGTGATTTACGCGCCCGGCAAGCCGGTCGACAGCTTGTTGCGGATCGTGTCCGAATTGATCGTGCGCGACCAGGATGTGCTCGTCACACGACTGGAACCGGTCCAAGCCCAGGCGCTCGTCGCGAGCTTCCCGGACGGCACATGGAAGCAGCAGGCACGGACCTTTCGCCGGATGGTCGGCTCCTCGACACAGACGGCTGGGCGCGTCGCCGTGATCACCGCAGGGACCAGCGACTTGCCGGTGGCCGACGAGGCCTGTGAGACCGCGCGGTGGATGCGGGTGGAAGTCGTGGAAATCAGCGATGTCGGCGTCGCGGGACCGCACCGCTTGCCTCGCCGACTTCCGGAATTCGTCGACGCCGATGCCATCGTCGTCGTGGCCGGCATGGAAGGAGCCCTGCCGAGCGTCGTGGGAGGCTTCGTCGATTGCCCCGTGATCGCAGTGCCAACCAGCGTCGGCTACGGCGCCAACTTCGGCGGCGTAGCAGCGCTGCTAAGCATGCTCAACAGCTGCGCCGCGAACGTCGCGGTCGTCAACATCGACGCCGGCTTCAAAGCCGGCTACCTGGCCGGGATGATCGCAAGAAAAGCGCGAACAACCGATTGAACCGAGGAGGCGGTGAGACGCAGAGGAGGAGATTTAACCGCGAAACACGCGAAATGACGCGAAAAATTGGTCTGGTTGTTGTCCACGAAATACACAGAAGGACACGGAAAGGTATCTCGTGCAATGAAGCTGTGGAATTGTGCGTAAGCCTTTTCAGTCGGATCGATTCGCCTCACTTGTTCTCTCTTCCGTTTCTTTCCGCGTATTCCGTGGCAAGCCCACCTCCCTTTTCCTTTTCGCGTCATTTCGCGTGTTTTGCGGTCAAATTTCCTCTCCTCCCCTCTGCGTCTCAGCGCCTCCGCGGTTCAAAACGAATGAGCCTCATTCAGAGAGCTTGATCCAGCCGGCGCGGAAGTGGCGTTGTTTTTTCGGCGCGGCTTTGCAGTCTTCACCGTTCACGTTGCGCGAGCCGTCGTCGCTGAGCACCCAGAGGTCGCGAGCGCGGTCGCCGAAGAAGGCCACCGCCTCGGGCGTGTAACCGTCGATGCGTCCGGCGGGAAGTTTGGTCGGCTTGTCGGCGGGATCGCCGCTCCAGCGCCACAGTTCAAACGCGCCGTCGTCGTTGAACGGTCCCGAAACAATGAGAAACGCCTTCTCAACCGGCCAATATTCCAAACTACGGATTCCACTGCCGCCCAGGTCGAGCCGCGCAATACGCCCGAACGCAAAGGGCTGTCCGTTGATGACGTCGCCAGGATTCTTCAATTCGACGAGCAATGCCTGACCGGCCGGAACGGGATTTCGAAACGCGATCCACAGCGTGCCCTGCGGGATTGCGGCCAGCCCTTCGATGTTCACCGCGCCGGGTTGCTCCGGCGCAAGCTGCGTGAGCTCGCTCCAACGGCAATCGGCGAGACGCGCATCGCCCGCTAGCGCGGCTAAGAGCCCGGTCTGCGGCTTGCCGACCAGTTCTACTTTGAGGTCCACGCCTGCGCCGCTTAGTCGCATCGCGAAAAAACGATGCCGATTGGGGCGTGGTTCGCCGTCCTTGTTGTTGCCGTGGGAGCCGATCCAGTAGATCAAATCGCCGATCCGGGCCGCGCCTTCCAGATCGACCTCCGGGCTCGGCTTCGCGACGCCCAGCGTTTTGTCCAACTTGAACGTCGCCACCGCCGTTCCGGCGCCATCGCGCTCAAAGAGTCGCAGCGTATTGTCCTCATCGTTGGCGGCCAGGAAGTGGTCGTCACCGACGGGAATCATCGCCGAGGCGTCGCACATTTCACGGAATTCGCGCACGTCAGTCAATTCCGCCGCGTGCGCGCACCAGGGACACAGCGCTAGCGCCGCAAAGAGGATTGCTCTGCTCATGGTTCCTGTCCTTTCGTACCAACCGCGCCGTCGCGGCGGCAAGCGAAGACATGCACCTGGCGTCCGAAATACATGGTGTCGCGATCATGGCTCATGCCCAACTTCGCCGCGATGCGCAGCGAGGCGACGTTCGCCGGGTCGATGATGGCGATCAGTCGTTCGAGCCCTACTTCCCGGAAGGCATAGTCGCGTACCGCCGTGGCCGCCTCGGTGCCATAGCCGTGTCCCCATACGTCGTGGGCCAGGCGGTAGCCGATCTCGACTTGCTTGCCGTCGTCGAGCGTTTGCATGGACAGCCCGCAAAAACCCAGCAGCCGCTCGTCGTTCCGCCGCACCACGGCCCAATGCCCGAAGCCGTAGAGGGCGTACGAGTCAGCGATCCGCGTCAGCCATGTGCCGACCGCCGAGGCGTCGAGCGGCCCGCTGACGCTGAACCGCATCACGTCCGGGTCGGCCAGAATCGGGCGCAGGTCGGCCGTGTCGGACGGATCGAAGTGGCGCAACACGAGCCGCGGCGTTTCCGCAATCAGCATCGAAGGACGCGTCATCGTCACTTGGTTTCCGCCGGCGCGTCCGCGGCCTTCTTTTCCGGGTGCTCGATTACGCCGAACAAGTGCCCGCCATGATCGCCGCCGTCCCAGGTGCCGGCGTATTGATTTCCAGACACCAGCACGCGGGCAGTAAAGACGCCCAATCCCGGCACCGGCATCTTGGTGACGGTGATCACCGGCGTATCGCCGGCCCAGATCACGTCCAACGCCAACGGCACGGTCACGTCATGATCGCCGTATTGAATCCGCGTGGAAATCAACCACTTGCCGTTGTCGAGCTTTTTGACTTCGCCGAGCGTGTACTTGTCTTCCTTGAGCGCCTCGCCGGGTTTGATTTCGCCAAGCGTGAACCCGCCCCGCATCACGGCGTGCGACATCGTGGCGGCGAACTTGGCTTCCAACTCCGCTTGCGTCGGCGCGGCGGGCTCATCGGCGGCCGGCGCCGCGGTAACCGCGCACAGGCAGGCGAGCGCCACGGACGCCGTAAGAACGAAAGCGTTTCGCATGTGACAAACTCCCAATACGGTGAGTCGAATCGATGATCTGCTGCTCGTGGAATTGTCGCACGTCCGGTATCCGGCGGACAAGAGCGCGGCGATCGGCAGCGGCGAGGCGTAGGAGTCCGCCCATTAGCGATACGTCACAGCTTGTTCTTCGGGTGAATCACTCACCGCGGGGCGCCTGGGCTGGGGCGAACATTGCCTGTAATCACGTCCCGCCCGCTGGAACATCGTGGCGATTTGTTGACGAGTCCAACGAAGCCCCAGAGATTGGGCCATGGCGACCGCGTATTTAGCACTGTTCGTGGGGCTGGACAATTACGACGAGAAAGTGCAAGTGTGCGCGCTCAACGAGGCGGGCGACGTGGTCTTGAATTGCCGCTGCGAGAACAGTGCGGCGAAGATTCAAGCCGCGGTGCGGGCGCGGTCGCATGCGTCGGGCGGCGATCGAATCGTGCTGCGGCGCGGCGGCTGGTGCACTATCCGGCAATCCGCAGTTGCGCGCGGCGCTGAGCGAACTCCAACCTACATGGGCTAGGCACACCCGCCGACGCTCGGATAGAAGATGGGAAATACCGACGGCCCCCTTGATCAACGCTCCGCCTTCATGGAAGGCGCCCGCCGTGTTATGTGAAATAAAGGCGTCGCGGAGAGTTCGGTCTCGAAGCACTCCGCGTCGTCAACTCTCCCTCGCTGGCGCTACGGGCTAGTGTCGTGGCTTTGGGAGTCGCGCCCCTTAACTAATGAAGAACGCCTTTACCAGTTTCTCCAACTGCCATTTCATCATCGTCGACCGGGATTCGGTTTCGTTCATGAAGTTGCGCCCGGTCTTTCCGGTGGACGTGTTGTCGTGACCGATGTGCGCGGCGTGGCCGGTCTCGTGGAGTAACGTGGCGCCGTCGTTCCCGGGCGTCGGTGAAACAAGCACCATGGGCGTGCGAAAGCAGGCCATCGGTCCCTCGAAGACCG
>JALHLM010000175.1 GCA_022844585.1 Pirellulales bacterium
TTTGAACCACTTTCGCGGGGCACGATGCGCGTGTTATTCTGCCAAAGCCGTGCGGTTCCAACAAAATTGAGGTACATGTTCATGCGATCGTTTTCAATGGTTTGGATATTGGCGTGCCTTGCTTTGTGTGGCTGCGATAGTGGGCAGCCCGCTCCCGTGGTGACCACCATGCCAGCACCCGCACCGCCTCCACCACCTCCGGCGATGATCCCCCCTGCGGGCCCCGCTGCACCGGTAAGCTTACAACTTGCCGATGGCACGTCGGTCGAACTAGAAGAGAAACTGTTCTTTGACGGGCGTCTCGCGCTGCTATTTCCGACTGGCTTTGAGGAAATGCCGGATGAAGTGCGCACTGCGAAGTATGCGAGTGAACGTGGACCACAGCTTGTATACTCCTTCGGCCGCGGCAAAGTGGACTTAACCTTCACCCGAACTGCCGATCGAATGACGCAACGGGACCTGCCCGGCTATCCAGATGCATTCCGCCGCATCGTAAAGGTGGCGAACCCGGCGTTGGAGGTCACACTTGCGGAAATGCGCAACGTCAACGGCCGGACTTGCAGTTGGTTTGAAACGGCCGCGCAGGCTCAGGAAACGCGATACCTTGGCACTCAACTTGGCCTGAGCGTTGACGATCGGCTTTGGATCGTGGGCTGGAACATCATCTCTGAAGAAGAAGCAAATTGGGCGGACGTCGGCGATCGCATTTTGAATTCCGTACGCATCCTGAGGTAAACCGCATGTCGCGTTTGGCAACTGATCGCGATGTCACTCCGCTGGAGGCGAGCGCCTCGGCGCGATCGTGGAGCGTCTTTCCCGCCGGGTCGAATGGCGAATTCAATCTCCCGCGCGAATTGAGCATCGTGATTGCGCGCGGCGAGGGTTGCCGTCTTTGGGACACCGAGGGACGCGAGTTCCTCGATTTCTCGTTGGGCTGGGGTTCCGTGTTGGTCGGCCATGCCGATCCGCGGATCACGGCGGCCGTGGTGCGGCAAGCGCCGTTGGGTAGCAACTTCGCCTATGTGACGGAAAACTCGCTGCGCTTGGCCGAGGAGTTGGTACGGCTCAGCCCGGCCTGCGATCGCGTGCGATTCTGCGCTTCGGGCACCGAGGCGACGATGTACTGCCAGCGTCTGGCGCGCGCGGCCAGCGGACGGATGAAGATTCTCAAGTTCGAAGGCGCCTACCACGGCGCGAACGAGATCGGCGTGACGAGCCTCTTTGGCGCGAAGCTGAAGGACTGGCCGCAACCGGAACCGTTGGGCGATGGGATCGCCGCGATCGTGGAACCGCACGTGCTCGTGGCGCCGTTCAACGATCTCGCCACGACGGGACGGATTCTCGCGGAGAACGCTCAGGAGTTGGCGGCCGTGATCGTGGAGCCGTTGCACCGCTGTCTGCCGCCGCAACCGGGTTTTCTGGCGGGCTTGCGAAAGCTGTGCGATGACCATGGCGTGCTGCTGATCTTCGACGAAGTTGTCACCGGCTTCCGCATGGCGTACGCCGGCGCGCAGGAATACTACGGCGTCGTTCCGGATCTCGTGGCCTACGGCAAGGCGCTCGGCGGAGGCTATTCGATCGGCGCCTTCGGCGGCCGGATCGACATCATGGAACTGGTAGCCGAAAGCCGGCTCAATCGCGACAAATACGTTTGGACCGCCTCGACACTGGGCGGCAACCCGATTTCGTCCGCGGCAGCACTCGCCACGCTGGAAGTGCTTCGCGGCCCGAACGTCTATCCACGATTGCACATGCTCGGCGCCTATCTCCGAGACGGCATGACCCGCGTCTTGCGCGAATTGAGCGTCCCGGCGCAAGTCATCGGCGACGGCCCATTGGCGCAGATCGCCTTCGCCACGGGCCCGCTAGCCAGTTCGCGCGACATCTGGCGCGGCGATTCCGCATCAGGCCGGGCCATGATGCTTGCACTCTTCGCCCGCGGCGTGTTCCTCAATCCGCTCGGCACGAAGCTCTACATCTCCCTCGCGCACGACGAAGCAATCTGCGACGAATTCCTGAATCGCCTCCGCGACGCGCTCGTGGAACTTAAACAAGCGTAACGCGTTTGAACCGCGGAGGCGCTGAGACGCAGAGGACTTCACCGCGAAACATGCGAAATGGCGCGAAAGACTTGAGTTCAATTCAACGTTAGCGAAACCAGCTTTGGCGATTGCCATTTTTCGCGTCATTTCGCGAATTTCGCGGTCAAACTCTCCTCCCCTCAGCGTCTCCGCGGTTCAAAACCGTTTAGAGCCCGAAGTCTTTGATCTTGCGGTAGAGCGTGCGTTCGCCGATGCCGAGCATGCGGGCGGCTTCTTCGCGGTTGCCGCCGGTGGCTTTGAGCGTTTCGGCGATGAAAGCGAGTTCGATTTCTTCGAGCGACTTGCCGACCATCGAGGCGAAGCTCTGCGAGGTGACCGGCAGCGCGGCTTCCGCGGCGGCGTCGGTGGGCTCGGCCAGTTCGCTCGGCAGGTCGTCGAGATCGAGCGTGCCGTCGCCGTCGACAACGACCATGCTTTCGATCACGTTGCGTAGTTGCCGCACGTTGCCGGGCCAGTGAAAGGCCATCAACCGGCGGCGCGCGGCCGTCGACATGGCGCGAATTTGCTTTTCATGCCGCTTCGCGAAGAAGCGGATGAAGTGATCGATCAGCAGCGGAATGTCTTCGCGCCGATCGATCAGTCGCGGCAACACCACCGTGACCACCTTTAAGCGATGGTACAGATCTTCGCGAAACGTACCGGCGGCCACGGCGTCTTCCAAATTGCGATTCGTCGCGGAGAGAATCCGCACGTTCACCTTCACAGATTCGTTCGCCCCGAGTCGCGTGATCTCGCCGCTTTCCAACACGCGCAGCAATTTGATCTGCGTGGCCAGCGGCATGTCGCCGACTTCATCCAGAAACAGCGTGCCGCCGTGCGCGTACTCGAACTTGCCGACGCGATCGCGCGCGTCGGTGAACGCGCCTGGGATGCTGCCGAACAGCTCCCCTTCGAGAATCGTCTCGCTCAATGCCGCGCAGTTGAGGGCGACAAAGTGTTTGGTCTTGCGCGGGCTGTTTTGATGGATTGCCTGGGCGACGAGTTCTTTGCCGGTGCCGGTTTCGCCTTGGATCAGCACGCTGGCGTTGGTCGGCGCGACGCGCTTCAGGCGGTCGATCACCTGGTTCATCGCCACACTGGAACCGACGACTCCCTCGAAGCCGAACCGCTCGTCGAGCCGGCGATTCAGTTCCAAGTTCGTGCGCCGTAGCCGGCCGCTCTCGACAGCCCGTTCGGAAACCGCGCGGAGTTGGGCCAGATCGAGCGGCTTGAGCAGGTAGTTGAACGCCCCCTTTTGAATCGCCTGCACGGCCGAGGGGACGGTGCCATGCCCGGTGACTAAGATCACCTCGGCCTCCGGCAATTCCCGTTTCGCCTGTTCGAGAATCTCCAGCCCGCCGATGTCGCTCATCATCAGGTCGGTGATGACGAGATCGAAGACGTCATTTTCGATCTTCGCCGCGCCGGCGCTGCCCGAGGTGGCCACGGTGCATTCGTAGCCAATACGTTCCAGGCTCTCGGCGACAACCTGAGCATGTGCTTCGTCGTTATCGATAATCAGCGCCCGCACCGGGGCATCTTTGGCGACGCTCATGAGCGGCATGATAGCGGATAACGGCGGAAGTTGCGAAAGGGGCGGTGGGTGGACGGAGGAGTAGAGGAGTAAAGGAGAAGGGGAGTAAAGGAGAAGGGGAGTAAAGGAGAAGCCGAATAGTTCGACTCGCTTGTCGAACCATGTTGCAAAATGGCACACTGCTCTAGCTGCTTCTTCGCTCCTCTACTCCTATTCTCCTTTACTCCTCCCCCTACAGCTCCAACAGAATCCGCGACGGCTCCTCCACTAACTCCTTGATCTGCTTCAGGAACGTCACCGCTTCGCGGCCGTCGACGATGCGGTGGTCGTAGGTGAGTGCGAGGTACATCATCGGGCGAATTACTACTTGGCCGTCGCGGGCGACCGGGCGGTCCTGGATCGCGTGCAGGCCGAGGATGCCGCTTTGGGGCGGGTTGACGATGGGCGTCGAAAGCATCGAGCCGAACACGCCGCCGTTGGAGATGGTGAACGTGCCGCCTTGCAACTCGGCCAGGCCGATCTTGTTTTCACGGGCGCGGGCGCCGAAATCCGCGATCGCCAATTCGATTTCGGCGAAGCTCATCCGCTCGGCGTTGCGGAGGATCGGCACGACGAGTCCCTTGCCGCCGCTGACGGCGATGCCGATGTCGTAGTAGTTGCGATAGGCGATCGTCGTGCCGCGAATCTCCGCGTTCAATTGCGGCGTGCCCTTCAGCGCTTCGATCGTCGCTTTAATGAAGAACGACATGAAGCCCACCTTCACGCCGTGCTTCTTTTGGAACGATTCCTGGTGCGTCTTGCGGAGCGCCATCACCGCGGACATGTCGACTTCGTTGAACGTCGTGAGCAGCGCCGCCGACTGTTGCGCTTCCACGAGCCGTTGCGCGACCCGTTGCCGCAGCGGACTCATCGGCACGATCTCTTCGCCACGATCTTCCGAGGGCAAGCCAACCGTCTGCACAAAAACTTGCGTCGACGTCGGCGGCGGCACGGTGGCCATCGCGGCCGATTGCACGGCCGGCGCGGTCTCGCGGGCGTTGGCGGCGTAGCGATCGACATCTTCCTTCAACAACCGTCCGCCGGGACCGCTGGCGGCGACGCGCTCGGCGGGGATTCCCTGTTCCGCCAACGCTCGCCGCGCCGAGGGCATCACGTGGGTCGTCTCCGCCGGGGCCGAACGAGGCGGAACCGACGTTGGTCCATTCGTTGGCGCACCTGTCGCTGCCGCGGGTTCCGGTGCAGGCTTAGCCGGCTCCGACGCTGTCGCAGCGCCTTGCGGCGCGAGTTGCCCGATCACTTCGCCGACCTTAGCGCTTTCGCCTTGCTTGCGCAGCACTTGTTCCAGCACGCCAGCCTCCGGCGCGACGAGTTCGACGGTGGCCTTGTCGGATTCAATTTCCGCCAACACCTCGTCCTTGCGAACCGCCTGGCCTGGCTGCTTGAACCACTGGCCGATCTGGACTTCGGTAATCGATTCGCCAACGGCGGGAACTTTGAGGGGGATGGACATGGACGTTCTCGAATGTGCGATGGTTCAGTCGGTGAACCGAATCTGTTTTGGGTGGCAAATGATGAATGCAGAATGATGAATGATGAACCGAGGTACATTCATCATTCATCATTCTGCATTCATCATTTCATGGTCACGGTGCAAACGCTTCTCCGATCAAACCGGCTTGTTCCAACTTGTGTCGCGTGAAAGAGCCGGTCGCGGGGCTGGAGGCGGTGTGGCGGCAGACGCCTCGGAAGGGCCAGCGGCGGAGGATCATGTCGCCGAAGCGGACCAGCAGGTGCCGCCACGCGCCCATGTTTTCCGGTTCTTCTTGGACCCAGACGACCGGCGTGCCCTCGGCGTAAGGCTTGAGCGCCTCGGCCATGGTTTCGTCGGAAAGCGGATACAACTGTTCGAGGCGCACGATCGCCACGTCTTCGTGGCCGCACTGCAAGCGCTCCGCTGCCAGGTCGTAATAGACCTTGCCGGAGCACATCAACACGCGCCGCACCTTGGGGCGATTCGCTTGATCATCTGGCAGAAAGCGCTGGAAGCGCCCGGTGGCGAGTTCATCGAGCGTGGAAATACAGTTCGGATGCCGCAACAAGCTCTTGGGCGTCATCATCACCAACGGCTTCGCCCAACGGCGGAGCACTTGGCGGCGCAGGCAATGAAAATACTGCGCTGGCGTCGAGAGGTTCACGATTTGAATGTTGTCTTCCGCGGCGAGCAACAGGAAGCGTTCCAGGCGGGCGCTGCTGTGCTCGGGGCCCATGCCTTCGAAGCCGTGCGGCAACAGCAGCACCAGGCCGCTCAGCCGCCGCCATTTGTCTTCCGCGCTGGTGAGGAATTGATCGATGATCACCTGCGCGACGTTCACGAAGTCGCCGAACTGCGCTTCCCACATCACCAAGCCGCTCGGGCAGTCGAGGCTATAGCCGTAGTCGAAGCCCAGCACCGCGACTTCGGAAAGCGGGCTGTTAACGATTTCGACCGGCGCTTGTCCTGGCTCCAAGTGCCGCAGCGGAATGTGGCGATGCCCGTCGCGCGTATCGTGCAGCACCGCGTGCCGTTGGCTGAACGTGCCGCGGCCGACGTCCTGTCCGCTCAACCGCACGCGATGCCCGGTGACGGCCAGCGTGGCGAAGGCCAACGATTCGGCCGTCGACCAATCCAGAGGCTGCGAGCCGGCCGCCATGGTCTGGCGACCTTTGAGAATGCGCAACACCTTGGGATGCGGATGGAAATCATCCGGCAGTTTCGTTTGCGTATGCAGCAACGTCGTCAGACGCTCGCGGCTGACGCCGGTTTCCACCTCCGGCGCCACGCGATCGGGTCCGCCGAGGTAGTTTTTCCAAATCCCCTGCATCGGCAGCAATCGCGTCAGCGAATCCGTGCCGCGCGCGATCCGCAACTCGTCCTCTAATTGATCCTGACGTCCGGTCGCGAGGCGGTCCGCTTCCTCGCGCGTCAATCCGCCGAGCGCCAAGAGGTGATCGAGATACCCTTCGCGGACGGTCTTGCGCTTTTCGATCGTCGCGTATAGCACCGGTTGCGTGAATGCCGGCTCGTCTCCCTCATTGTGTCCGCGGCGGCGATAGCAATACATGTCGATCACCACGTCACGCTGGAACGCCGCGCGGAAATCGAGCGCCAGGTTGACCACCGCGGCGACCGCCTCGGGATCTTCACCGTTGACGTGGAAGATCGGAATCTGCAGCATCCGCGCCACGTCCGTGGCGTAGCTACACGAACGCCCTTCGTGCGGCGAGGTGGTGAAGCCAATCTGATTGTTCACGACGACGTGCAACGTGCCGCCGGTGCGATAGCCGGGCAGTTGGCTCAAGTTTAGCGTCTCTTGCGAAACGCCTTCGCCGGCAAACGCGGCGTCTCCGTGAATCAACAGCGTCAGCGTCTGATTGCGTTGATAGTCGCCGTTGCGATCTTGCTTCGCCCGCGTGCGCCCGAGCGCCACGGGATTCACGAACTCCAGATGGCTCGGGTTGAAGCACAGCGATAGGTGTACTTCCTTGCCATTGGCGCACCGCCATTGCGAGCTGTACCCGAGGTGATATTTGACGTCGCCGCGGCCGTTGCGGAAGTCCGGCTCGGAGTCTTCGAACTCGCGGAAGATCTCCCGCGGCCGCTTGCCCATGATGTTGGCGAGAACGTTCAACCGCCCGCGATGCGCCATGGCCATCACGACCTCGCGCACGCCCTGGCTGCCGGCCTTTTCGATCGTCAGGTCCAGGAGCGGGATCAAGCTCTCGGCCCCTTCGAGCGAGAAGCTCTTCGCCCCGATATACTTTTTCTGCACGAACTCTTCGAAGATCGTGGCGTCGGTCAGGCGGCTCAAGATCGCCAACTGCTGTTCGCGCGAAAGTTGGATGCGGTTCTGCGAATGCTCCATCCGCGTCAGCAGCCAATGCCGCACCGCCAGATCATCGATGTGCATAAACTGCACGCCGATCGACCGGCAATAGGTGTTGCGCAACAACTCCAGAATCTCGCGCAACGTCCGTTCGCTGACGCCGTGGATCGTGCCGGTGACGAACGTGCGATCTAGATCTTCGTCGGTGAAGTCGTGAAAGTACGGTTCCAACTCTGGTTGGTACGAACGCGGAATATCGAGCGGATCGATCTTGGCCATCACGTGCCCGCGCACGCGGTACTCCCGCACCAGGCGATCGACCCGGTGCTGCATGTCGTTCATCGACTGCGCGTCGGGGGGCGCGGCGGGTTTGCGCGCGACCGCGCCGGCGCTAAACAAGCCGGGCGGGCGGAAGGTCGGGCCGAAGCCGCTTCGGCGCGGGGCGTCGCCGTTCATCCAGTTGGCGAAGTAGCCGCGCCATTCCTCGGACACCGCCAAGGGATCGCGCAGATAGTCCGCGTAGAGTCCCTCGACGAACTCGATGCTTAACGTGCTGGCCAGTTCTTCGATGGCCGGACTCGCGCCGCGAATCATGTCGTCTCCCGCCGCAAAGAATCAAACTTCCCGTGGCGCGCGTCGCGTTCGATGCGCGCGATCTTTCCCAACCGCCGCGCGTGCCGCTCCAGTCCTGAGTAACGGGCCGCTAGAAAGGCATGCACGACTTCCATCGCCAGCGCCGGGCCGATCACCCGCGCTCCGCAACAAATCACATTCAAATCGTCGTCCTCGACGCCTTGCCGGGCGCTGAACGTATCGTGGCACAGCGCCGCGCGAATCCCCGGCAACTTGCTGGCCGCCACGGACGCGCCTACGCCGCTCCCACAGATCAGCACGCCGCGTTCCGCGCGCCCTTCCAGGATCGCCATTCCCACGGCCCGGGCAAAGTCAGGGTAGTCCGACGGAGCTTCGTTCATGGTGCCACAATCCACGAGCGTATGCCCGGCCGCCGCGAGCGCTTCGCCCACGGTCCGTTTCAATGCGAATCCCGCGTGATCGCAACCCAAGGCGATGATCATAATTTCGTGAGTATGTTTCGAAGGCCCTACCGTCCGCCTAATCGTTCGATTCAGAATACCGGTCTAGCGCCACCTGTAAAGTTATGTCGCAGTCGACGGCGCGGCGACTCTCGGATATCGAATCGACCCTGCATTGCGGTTAATCGCACAAGGTCGCGGCAAACCGTGTGATTCCCGAGTGGATTCGGCCTTGATTGCGGAGTTTGCCGAAAGCTCCTAAAATCCGGGCCTTCACGCCCCGCACAATGCCCAATTCAACCGCGAGCGCTCCGCCGTGCCCAACATCCATCGCCGCTACTTGGCCGAGGTTTTCGGCACCTTTATCCTGGTGTTCTTCGGCTGCGGCGCTGTCCACGCGGCGGTGCTGCTCGGCGCCCATCAAGGCTTGTGGCAAGTGGCCATCGTGTGGGGCATCGCGGTGATGATCGCCTGCTATCTGTTCGGCGACATCAGCGGCGCGCATTTGAATCCCGCGGTGACAGTGGCCTTGGCCGCGTGGGGGCGATTTTCTCCGCGCGATGTCCTCCCCTATATCCTCGGTCAGATGGTCGGCGCGTATCTCGCCGCGGCGGCCTTGTTCGTGTTCTTTGAGCCGTTCCTCACCGCCAAGGAACTGGAGAAGCAAGTCAAACGCGGCGAGCCTGGCAGTGAAGTCACCGCGATGTGCTACGGCGAATATTTCCCGAACCCCGGCGGATTCGCCGCCGAAAAAGGTCCGCTGGATTTGAGCGCCTTCGCGGCGGCGCAGTCGAAGTATTCGCTCGGCCGCGCGTTCTTCGTGGAATTGCTGGGCACCGCGGTCCTCGGACTCGTGGTGTTCGGCGTCACCGACCCGCGCAATACGGCCGTGCCGGATCGACTCGCGCCGGTGTTCATCGGTCTCACGGTCACGGTGCTGATCTCGGTGATCGCGCCGCTGACGCAATCCTGCTTCAACCCGGCGCGGGACTTAGGGCCGCGGCTGTTCGCCAGCATGGCCGGTTGGGGCGAAATCGCCTGGCCGACCGGCGAAGGAATGAGATTCCTTTTGGTCTACCTTGTGGCCCCCATCGCCGGCGCACTCCTCGGCGGGGGACTCCATACGCTGCGAATCGCCCACGACGTGCCGCCCCGCGCAGTATCATAGTCGCAGTATCATAGTCGTAGAGCCGGAAGCGTCAGCGCCCGGAGCGCGCCGCCGTAAGCGCAGCCACGTAAGAAACGCCCGACATCCTCTCAGCGACCTATCCATGTCACATTTTACTTGTGGCCGCGCCATCGCGGTGCTCTGCGCATTGCTGCTGACGGTTCCATCCTCGGCGCAATTGCATGCCGAGGAACTCACCCTTCCCGAGTTCGCGCGAGCACAAGTCGGGCGCGAAGCGTTCGGCCTCTACCTAGCCGGTAAGAAGACGGGCTACATGCTGACTGAGACGCGGCTCGCTATGCGTGAAGGTCGCGAAGTGCTGGAGGTCACCAGCGAATGGACCTTCGTGATGCGGCTCTTGGGCGCGGAAACGAAATCGGAGTTGCGCAATCTCATTGTCTATTCGCTGGAAGGGGACGGGGAAATCGTCTACGCCGAGGAGCTGGAAAAAGAGGACGAAACCAGCATTGAGCGAAAGGCCGTCCGCAACGATGAAGGACTTTTGATCGCAACCACCGAGAACGGCGACACGACCGAGCGGCAGGAGGGCAGCCCACGCGACACGCTGGCAACGGCACGCGATATGGAAGCCTGGCTGAAACAGTCGCCGCAGGCTGGCGACAAGTTTTCGTTCTACGAAGTCACGCTCGGCGACGACTCGATCGATCGACAGACCACGGCCGAATTCCTGGAGACGACACAGATCATCTGGGGCGGCGTGCCCGTCACGGCGCATCGCGTTCAAACCGTCCTCGACGGCAGCAAGAGCGAACTGCTGATCGACTCGGACGGCCGCATCCTGCGCGGCAAGATGGGCTTGATCCTGGAAATCCGCGCCGAAGAAGAAGCCACGGCGAAACAGCTCGACGCCGAACCGGTCGACATGCTCGCCGCGTCCGCGATTCCCGTGGACCAGCCGCTTGGCGACGGCGAAAAGATTGAGCAACTGACGCTCAAGATCACCGGACTCGACGATTTCGAATTGCCGAAATCCGCGCGCCAACAGGTTGAGACGTTAGGTGAAGGCGCGGCCAAGGTCATCCTCAAGCGTGAACCGGAACCAACG
>JALHLM010000176.1 GCA_022844585.1 Pirellulales bacterium
GTGCTCTTCCGATCTCGAAGGCATTGTCCGCGAAAAGCAGGAACGCAGCGAATGCGAGGGGCGCGATGCGTGATGCAAACATACGGTGTCTCACTGTAAACTTGGAGCCGGAAGCGTGAGCGCCCGGAGCGCGCTGGAGACAACGTCGTGGCCGGTGCGCTCCAGGCGCTAACGCTTCTGGCTCTATTCTCGATTGCTCTATTTTCGATGGATTAAGCTTGTTTGAATGCCGGCGCCAGATTCCCGGCATTGTCCACGTACCACGGCGTCCACGCCAGCACCAATCGCGAGATTGTGATCTCCGATTTTCTCGGCTGCACCGGCAGCGGGACGATCGTCAGCGTTTCCAACATGACGGCCGTGCGCGCCGCATCCAGTTCGCCTTGATACTTCGCGTCCAGTTCCAGTAGTTGATCGCGCAGCTCACTTAATTCTGTGGCAGCCCGGCCGACGTCTCCTTGTTGTTTCGCTGCGCGCGAAGCGGCGCGGGCGGACGAAGCGGCGCGGCCCACGTTCGTGCGCGAGACCTTCTTGCGCCCCAGGATCGCGCCGACGATTGAAGCGCCGAAGCTGACCGCGGCGTCGTACGTGCCGGCGTTGGCTTCGGACTGTTCGCGTTCCAGTTTCTGTTGTGCGCGGCTCATCTTTTCCTGGAGCGCGGCCAGCTTGGGGGCGTACTTCGCGCGCAGCGCATCCATCCGCTCGTCGCGAACCTCGCGCGACTTCAGTCCCAACCGCTGGCGAAACGCGCTTTCCGCTTCGCCGGGCGTCGAAGTCTGTTTTAGATCAGGGCATTCCCACAATTCCAATCGATGCGCGCGATACAGATAGCCTTTCCAGGTAGTCTCCAAGCGCGCATAGCACTTGGCCTGCGCGAACGCTGGCGGCAGCGGTTCGAAACTCGCGCCGGGCGACGGTTCGCCGTTGACCTTGAAGTCGCCCACGTGATTCCACGGCGGCGTTTCGAACAGCGCTTCGCCGGGCGAGTCCACCAGGCCGTACAGCGCATGCAGCGCTTCCCATTGATCGAGCGACGCCTTGGCATGCTTGTAGTGCAAGCGCGCCTCGCCATAGACCGCGGGGCGATAGACGAGCTTCGCGCCGGCCGGCGCGGCAGATGCCGCGACGACGAAGCACTCCTCCACATCCGGCGGCAAAATCGGCCGGGTAGCAGTGGCGCTCGTGGCAACGGCTGCTGCTGTGGCGACCGTCGGAGCCTGTGGAGCTTCTGCCGGCGCTGCGGTTTGTTGTGTAACCTTGGCGATCTGCTCCAAGGTCATCGGGCCGCGCAAATAGGAGAGCGTCCAGCGCGTTTGGAATACGGTCGGCTGGTCGTCATGTACGTTGTTCATCAAGAACACGCGTTGCCCCAACCCGGCGAGCGTGGCTTCGATCTTCGCGCGATCGAAGGCACTGCCGGTCGTCGCGGCGGCCCCTTCGAGTCCTTCCAAGACGCGGAGTTTATCGCGTTCGGTTTGCAGTCGGCCGAGGAACCAGGTGCCGGCGTTGGCCAGGCCCTTGTAGTCCAAGTCGACGGGGTTTTGCGTCGCCAGCACCACGCCCAGCCCGAACGCGCGGGCCTGTTTCAACAGCGTGAGCATCGGCAACTTGCTGGGCGGATTGGCCGTCGGCGGGAAGAAACCGAACACTTCGTCCATGTAGAGAATCGCCCGCAGGCTCGACGTGCCCGGCTGTTTGCGGACCCAACTCAGCACGGCGTTGAGCAACAGCGTGACGAAGAACATGCGTTCCGCATCCCCCAGGTGCGCGATCGACAGCACCGCCACGCGCGGCTTGCCGGACGGCGTGTAGAGCAACTTGCCCACATCGAGCGGCTCCCCTTCCAACCAGGCGGCGAAACCGGGCGAGGCGAGCAAATTATTGAGCCGCATCGCAAAGGCGAAGCGTTCCTTCGCGGGAAAGAAGCTCTCCAAATCAATCACGCCAACGCGATCAAACGCCGGCTGCGGGATTTCGCGCACCAGTCCTTCGAGCGTGATTTCGCGCCCCGCGCGCCAGGCCTGATCGAACATCGTGGCCAGCAAGATGTGTTCCCGGCTCTGTAGCGGATCGGCCTCGACGCCCAGCAGCGCAAGCAGTCCGGAGACGGTGCTCATGATGCGATCGCGCATCGCGGCTGCGTCGTTCATTTCTGCGGCGCTCGGCGGAGCGAAGGATCGTAGCACGGTCAGCGGTCGCCCAGCGCGATTGGCCGGCGTGTAGATCGCCAGCTCCGCCGCCGCGCGCAACCGGGCGATACGGTCCGGTTGCTGATCCCAGTCGGCCAGGCCTTCGCGCCAACGTGTCGCGGTGGCCGCGGCGTACTCCTCGACCGACTTCCCTTGCTGCGCCGCTTCGGCCGGATCGACCCACGGCTGAAAATCCTCCGTCCGCTGTTCCGGGAACGTCAGCAACAAATTGCCGAGGTCCCCTTTGGGATCGATGCAGATCGCCGGGATGCCGTCGATGGCGGCTTCTTCCAACAGAGCCAGGCAGAGCCCGGTCTTGCCGCTGCCAGTCATGCCGACGCACACGGCGTGCGTGACCAGGTCCTTCGAGTCGTACAACAACGGCGCTGGCGTCGCCTTTCGCGCGGCGAGGTCATACTGACGCCCCAGGTAGAAGACGCCCAGTTGCTCGTAGTCGGTCATGCACCATTCCAGAAAAGGCGGTCGCGATCGGGTCGGCCCACAGAGTATATCGCGTGGCGGCGAACCTGTAGGGTAGTAGAATCGAAGGCATGAAATACGGCCTCGCGAACTTCTTCGTGATCGTGGCGGGGATGGCGGTGATCGCGAATCTCATGCGCGACGCGTCCAATTCCGCTATCGCCTGCCTGCTCGCATATTTCCTGATCGGCCTGGGGATCGCATTCTGGCAAATCCGCAGTCGAAATAGAAAGCTCCCGTAGAAACTGGACGCTTGCTTGGGGGGCATAGCGGGAGTTAACATAGGCGCTTCAGCCAAGATGCCCACAGGCTGATCCCGCCGGACCTTGCTCCCACCGATTTACCTCCCCGGAGTGCTTCCATGCGCCGCCCTGTTTCGTGCTGGTTGTTGGCCTTGCTCACATGCCTCAGTTTTGTCGGCCCGAGTGCTGTTTTCGCCGCTGAGGCACCCACGCACGATGCCGTGACGGCCGTGCCGCGCGAGGAAGATTGGTGGACGGAACGACAGGAAGTGATCAACGGTCGCACCAAGGAGCAGGTTGACCTGCTGTTCATCGGCGACTCGATCACGCACGGCTGGGAAGGGGACGGCAAAGACGTTTGGGCGAAGTACTTCGCGCCCCGCCATGCCATGAACGCCGGCATCGGCGGCGACCGCACGCAGCACGTGCTGTGGCGTTTGCAGCACGGCAACCTGGAAGGGATCAGGCCGAAGTTGGCCGTGCTGATGATCGGCACCAACAACTCCAACGGCGAAGACAACACCGCCACGGAAATTGCCGACGGCATCAAGGCCATCGTCACGGAATTGCGGACGAAATTGCCGGAAACCAAGGTGCTGGTGCTCGCCATCTTCCCGCGCGGCGATAAGCCGAATCCGCAGCGCGACAAAATCTCGGAGGTCAACAAACAAGTCGCGGCCTGGGATCAGATCGATGGCAAGAACGTGATTTACTTCGATTTCGGCGACAAATTCCTGGCCGCCGACGGCTCGCTGCCGGCCGACATCATGCCGGACTTCCTGCATCTCAGCCCCCAGGGGTATGAGATCTGGGCCGAAGCGATCGAGCCGCAAGTGGCGGAGATCGTCGGGCCGAAGTAGGCAAAAGATAGCGGACGTCGATACGCGCTAAGCCCAGGGAAGGCCACAGTAGACGTTGGCGATAGCTGAGTCTATGAGGGCCTTCCCTGGGCTTTTTCTTTGCGCGACGTTGTGAAGATCATTCCCCCACGCAATAGAGATGCTCCACGCCGCGCAGCAACAGCCGGTTGCCGGCAACCGCTGGCGTCGACCAGCACATTTCGTCGAGCTTGTTCGTGGCCAGTACCTGCAACGGCGTTCCGGGCTGGAGCACGAGCGTCTTGCCTTCCTGATCGAGGCAGTAAATTCTTCCGGCCGCCGCCAAGGGAGAGGCCACGAAGCCGGACGCACCGGGCAATCTTTGGCGCTCGATCTCTTCGCCGGTTGCCGCGTCGTAGCAGTGCACGATGGCGCTCTGCTCCAGAACGTAGAGGCGATTGCCCAGCAATAGCGGCGACGCCAAGTGCGAGGCGCTGAGCTTGGCGCTCCAGGCGACAAATTCGCTGGTATTTTCTTTCCGCGTGAGCGAAATATCCCCTTTCGCGCCGGCCCGAATTGCGTGAATGCGGCCGCGAATGCCCATCAGGCGATCAGCGGAATCGACATACAGCAATTCCTCGCTGCCGACTGGCGTGATCGAAGTCCGCCCCTGGCCCTTCATTTCCCAGAGCAACTCGCCGGTGAGCGGATCGTAAGAGCGCATCATACCGCCGCCGGCGGTGACCAGTTCCGTCCGCACGCGATTCTTCCACAGATACGGCGTCGACCAATTCGATTTCTCATCGCGAACGACACGCCACACCTCATCGCCGGTGCGCTTGTCGAGCGCGGCGAGAAACGATTCCTGATCGTTATCGCAGAGCACGAACAAGCGATCTTCCCACAGTAGTGGCGAGCCGCCGGTTCCCCAGCCGAACTGCGTGGGATAGGCCGCGAGTTCTTTGTTCCAAAGCGGCTTGCCATCGAGATCGTAGCAATAGACGCCCGTCATGCCGAACAGTGCGATGACGCGTTCGCCATCGGTCACCGGCGTTTCCGAAGCGTACGTGTTGTTGGGATGAATGTGAATCGTCGGCCGTCCCTCGCGCGCGGTTTGCGTCCAAACAACTTCGCCGCTGTTGGCATCGAGGCACATCACTTGCCAGCGGTACACGGCGTCCGGCGGATCGAGATCGAACAAGCCGCCGGCGCTTTTGCCGGCGTCGCCGCCGCCGAAATTGAAACCGCCGATGCCAGGGCCGTTCTTGTCGGGACTCGGTTTTTCTTGCGCGTCGGACACCGCCGTGGTGAGAAGCACGCGCTCGCCCGCGACGATCGGCTGCGACCAGCCGACGCCGGGGACCTTGGTTTTCCATTTCAGCCGCTGCTCGGTTCCCCAATCCAACGGCGGCGCCGCGCTTTCGGCCACGCCATTCCCATGCGGGCCGCGGAACTGCGGCCAATCTTGCGCCGCGGCGTAGCTACTTGCGAGCACCATCAATGCGACGGCAAGAACTCTGGTGCGCGATGGATATCCGTCACATCGCAAACTCCGCCGCCGGAAGGTCGCGCCAAAAACGGCAATCATAGGGGTTCCACGCGTCGCGCTGAGGAGGTTGCCATTGCCATCGGGTTGGCAGTCGCGACGTCTGCGCGCGATCCAGCACGGGGAGCGCGATCGCCAGGACTACCAGCAAGGCCGCGGCCAGCGTGATCAGTTCGCCAGCGGCCGCCCAGCGCATTGTAGCTTCTCGTTGCATCAAGTGCCTCCTCTCTGTCGCCGCCCAGGGATGATACCTCGTCCCGCATCAGAAGTTTCCGCGGGCGGCGAATTCTTACGGAACCATTATTTTTTTCACGCCCGCGAAACCCGCGGCACACAGCCGGGTTTGTTTTCTCCGGCGAAGCGAATCTCTGGCACGCTCGCTACGGCGAACAACGCTCCAAGTTACCAGCACCACGCGGTTTCGCCAGTTTTGCATTACAGCCGCGCGACGATGCGCGATCTTCGCGCTCGCTTTGCGCGCCGATCCTACATAACGACGAAAGGAATCCGGCAATGCTCATGAATCACAGGGGATGCAGAATCCATGCCAACCTGCAGCGCAAGCGAGGGAGAGAAGATCATCCATTCAAGTCTGACGATCCACTGGAATGCGATGCCGACTCACTCTCGCTTGCGCTCTGGGCTGCTGTCGCGCCGCTGCCAGCACGACGTCGCGGCTTCACGCTCGTTGAACTGCTAGTCGTGATCGCCGTGATCGGCATTTTGCTGGCGTTGTTGTTGCCGGCGCTCGGCATGGTGCGCGAGTCCGCACGGCGCAGCCAGTGCCAATCGCAGTTGCATCAAATTGGTTTGGCGCTCGAGATGTATCTGGAGAATCAAGGCCGCGTAGGGCGATTTCCGCATGCGGCGCAGTTGCCCTCGGTGACGCCGCAATGGCCGCCCATCACGGTTGTGTTAGGCCCGCACATCGAAAAGAATGATGCCGTCTTCGCTTGCCCGGACGATCCCAAATACTTTCCGACCGAGCGCGTCAGCTATGAGTATCCGATTCGTCGCCTGGCCGGCAAAACGCGCGATCAAGTCCGCAAACGCCGTAGCGGCGCGATGCGGCCATCGAGCGAAATCATCTTGATGTACGACTACGAAGCCGTGCATGGCGAACGCGGCACGGCCGGTTCCCGCAACGCGATCTTCCTCGACGGTCACGTCGAGCGCTATTGATCCTTTCACGTACACCGCATAACAGGAGGCGCACGATGCGTCGTTGGTGCATTGCGATCACATTGCTGTTAGTCTTGGGCGGCGCGGCCTGGTACTGGTTCCGCACCGATCCGGAGCTCGCCAAAGCGCGCGAATTGCAATCGCAACTCGCGGCGCTCGGCGAGAACGCCAGTTGGGACCAGCGCCGTGCGCTGATGGAACAAATGCGCGGACAGATGGATCAACTCAGCGACGACCAGCGCCGCGAGCTGTTCCGCGACATGCGTGCGCCGATGCAGGAACGCATGCGAGCCACGGTCGACGGCTATTTCGCCGTCCCGGAAGCGCAACGCCGCGCGTATCTCGATCAGCAAATCCGCGAAATGGAAAAACGCCGCGCCGAAATGCAACAGCGCTTCGCTCAAAGGCAAGCGAGTGGCGAAAGCCGCGGCCCTGACGGCGGCGGATTCCCCGGCGGCGGTGGTCGCGGTGGGCCGCCAAACGGCGAAGGACGCGACGGCGGCCCGGGCGGACGCGGCGGGCCTGGTGGTGGTCCTGGCGGAGGACGCGAACGGGCGATGCTCGATAACTCCACGCCCACCGAACGCGCTCGCTCGACGGAGTATTTCTCCGCGATGGAAAAGCGCCGCAAAGAACTGGGGCTGCCGGACGCGCCGTTTGGGCGACGTTGAGATCGATCACCACGACACGAACCCGTAGCGCCAGCGAGGGGGAGTCGAGTTCGCTTCCTGCGAAACGATCAAACTCTCACCGACGCCGTTTGGCTGGAGTTGACAGCGCGTTACGAGTACTCGGCGGACCGCGGCAGCGTGGCGCACCACTTCGCCACTTTTTGTGGGAATGCCTGGGAGCAGGTCAGTTCGCAGCGCCTTGCAGGAGCGCTCTAGCGCCTGAAGCGTCTGCCGAAAGCAACCAGCAAGACGCCGCTTAGACCCAGTAAGATTCCGCTGGATGGTTCGGGCCCGAAGTAGATTGCTAGCGCACCACCGGTCACGGTCGTTCCAGCCGCCACCAACTTGTTGTTAGCGTCGTACGTGCTGCCGCCATCCCCTTCGATGGTGATAACGCCAACGCTTCCAGGAACTGCTTGAATGTCCAAAAACACAGTCCCGAAGTACTCGTCGCCGTTCTTGCCAAACGCGCGGCGCGGATCGACGCCCACCGGGCCGAAGTCGGGCGGGTCGGTTCCGATGACCATGCCGCGCAGGTCGCCGGCCACGCCGTAGTCGCCATTGTCGGCCCACTTGTTCACAATGCCGCCCGGCGCGGCGCCGTTCTTGTCGACCGTCTTGCCGGATTCCGGATTCCAACCGGGGGCGGCCGCCGACTGGGTCAATTGTCCATTCAAGCCGACGTTGAACGCGGCGTTACCGAATCCGAGCTCGGTCGGTCGCAAGTCGCCGATCGTGAACGACAGGTCGACCTGCAACGTGTACGCCTGGCCCGCAGCATCGGGGTTGAGGAACACGTTGTTGCCGTCATTCCCAACGATGGCCGTTGTCGTGACGTCGTTGAACGCGGCGTCAAACACCGTGATCAACGACGGCTTGATGTTGATCACGGCGGCCTGCACGGACGATGCACAGAGAGCAATCAAGGCGAAGGCGGCAAATCTCATCGCGTGGGCTCCAGGTGGATTCCGAGTGCTTACGGAAGGGTGCTACCACTCGTATAAGCGGACGACAACGCGAAAACAAGCGCGTTTTTGAGAAGAGTTACACAAAATCCCTTTGAGCAAATCCCACCGGCGTTCTGCACCTTCGGACGTGGCGCTGCCGACGGCCTTAACCAAGAAGACTCGCCTTGCAATCGCGCCACGCGCTCGCGTCAGCGAATGCCAACGATTTCATGTGGCTCGGCGGCGCAGCGGGCGGTTCGTCAGCGCTCCAGAGTAGTTGGGACAGCTTGTCCTTCGTGTCCATGGCCAGGCTAAAGAGCGTGGCACGAGGACCAGCGTGAAGATCGTTGAGACCAACAGACCTCCGAGCAACACGCTCCCCAGGCCGAGGCAAGCTGGCGCAGCACCGCGCCAATTCGCCTGGGACCTGGAAAATGGAAGAACCCGGCAGGGTCGCACTAGCACCTCAATCGTCTGCCGCAAGCAACCACCAAGATGCCGCTCAGGCCCATTAGGACGGCGCTGGACGGTTCGGGGATTAACTGGAAGTTGAGCGCACCGCCGGTCACGGTCGTGCCAGCCGCTACCAATTTGTTGTTCGCGTCGTACGTGCTGCCGCCGGCGCCTTCAATGTAAATACCGCCAGTGCTGCCAGCAACTCCTGGAAAGTCCAAGAACACAGTCCCGAAGTACTCATCGCCGTTCTTGCCAAACGCACGGCGCGGATCGATATCCACCGGACCGAAGCCGGGCGGATCGGTTCCGATGACCATGCCTTGCAAGTCGCCGGACACGCCATAGTCGCCGTTGTCGGCCCACTTGTCGACAATGCCGCCCGGGGCGGCGCCGTTCTTGTCAACCGTCTTGCCGGATTCCGGATTCCAGCCGGGGGCAGCCGCCGACTGGGTCATTTGACCATCCAAGCCGATGTTGAAAGCGGCGTTGCCGAATCCCAGCTCGGTCGGTTGCAGATCGCCGATCGTGAACGACAGGTCGACCTGCAACGTGTACGTCCCGCCCGCAGCATCGGGGTTGAGGAACAAGCTGTTGCCGTTAATCCCATCGATGGCCGTTGATGTGATGTCGTTGAACGCGGCGTCGAACACCTTGACCAACGACGGTTTGATGTTGATCACGGCGGCCTGCACGGATGACGCACAGAGAGCAATCAAGGCGATGGCGGCAAATCTCATCGCGTGGGCTCCAAATGGATTCCGAGTGCTTACCGAAGGGTGCTACCACTCGTATAAGCGGACGACAACGCGGAAACAAGCGCGTTTTTGGGGAGATTTGGGCAAGAACCCCATTGAGCAATTCCTACCGGAGTTCTGCACCTTCGGACGTGGCGCTGACGAGAGCCCTCACCAATGAAGACTGGCTTTGCAATCGCGCCGCGCGGTTGCGTGAGCGACCCGCGATTTAACGCGGCTTTGCAACGCCCGCATGCTAGCGCCTGGCCGGTTCCGCCGCCTGCAAGTGCGGCCGCGGCATGTCGACCGTCGTTTCCACCATCGCCTTGCTGATTGGCGGCGTGGCGGGCGGTTCGTCGGGGCTCCAGAGTAGTTGCGACAGCTTGTCCTTCGTGTCCATGGCCAGGCTGAAGAGCGTGGGCACGAGGACCAACGTGAAGATCGTCGAGACCAGCAGGCCGCCGAGCAACACGCTGCCCAGGCCGCGATAGAGTTCGCTGCCGGAGCCTGGCGAGATCACGAGCGGCAACAAGCCGAACAAACCGATCAACGCGGTCATGAAGATCGGCCGGATGCGGGTGCGCACGCTTTCCAGAATGGCGCGGTGCGTGGCCATTTTTTCTTCGCGGATATGCACGAGCGCTTGTTCGACGATCAAGATCGGGTTGTTCACCACGGTGCCGACCAGGATGATGAAGCCGAGCATGGTCATCACGTCGAGCGCCTGGTAATGCACCAGGTTCATCAGCTTGAGCCCGGCGAATCCGCCCACGGCCCCCAGCGGCACGCTGAGAATAATCACGAGCGGGTACAACCAGGACTCGAACAGCGCGGCCATCAACAAGTACGTGATGATGACGGCCAGTGCGAGATTCCAGCCGAGCACCTTCCACGTCTGCGTTAATTTGTCGGCAGTGCCGGAAAGGACCATCTGGTAGCCCCCTTCGAGTTGCCCCGAGGCTTCCAGCGGCGCGATGATCTTGTCCTTGATGAGCGTCATCGCGTTTTCGAGCGGCATTTCTTCCGGCGGCAGGACCGAAATCGTGATCACACGCATGCGGCGCACGTGATTGATTTGCTCCGGCGCGCTGCCGTATTCAACGTCGGCCACGGCGGCCAAGGAGATGAGCTGACCGCCGGGCGTGGCGAGTGAAAGCGCCTCCAGGTCCTGTGTGCGCGAGGCGAATTGGTCTCCGCCTTTGATGGTGAGGTCGATCTTGTCGCCGTCGATGAAGAAATCGCCCGCGTAAGCGCCGTCGACCAGGGCGTCTACGGTGTAGCCCATGTCCTCGGCGCTGATGCCCATGTCGGCGGCCTGTTGCCACTTGGGCACGACGTGCATTTCGGGGCTCGACAGGTCGAGGCTGGGATTCGGACGTCCCTGCGCGACTTTGACTTCACCATCGACTTTGACTTTGATGAACTCGGCGATCTTGCCCATCAC
>JALHLM010000177.1 GCA_022844585.1 Pirellulales bacterium
TCTCCCCAGTGTGGAGCGCCCTGCGCCGGCGTGGCAATGCCGAAGGGCAGTCCGTCGTCTTCGTTGACGGACAAGTTAATATTCGCGTGCTGGGCCCAGGTCTGAAAGGCACGTAACGTTTCCTGCTGCCACACGTCTCGCGACGCGGCGTGATCGAGCAACCCAAAAAGCTGGTTAGGGCGACCACCGACATCCGCGCCGTCCGGGGCAAAGCTGATCGTTAACCGCTCGGGCTCCGGCCAAGGATTTCCCCAACCCGACATGACCTGTCGCGATTCAAGGCGTTCGACGTGGAGTGGTCGGTTTTTCATGCTGTCATCGCCAAGGGTGTTGAATCATCGCTGATTTGCTTGTCGAGTCGCCCACTACATCCCTGCGCTGGTCGGCGACGACGCGCGGTTCTTCGTGTTCGTCATCAGTTCTTCGAATTCCGGTTGGCCGCGGAGACTTGCCAGATCACGATCGCTGGTCGCGATTTCGACGAGTTTCGGGTCCAACAGGAACGCCATGTCGAGCAATCGCAGCGCCTCCCGGACATCGGCAGGTTGCGTTATCGAGGTCAGGGCGTAAATGCCGGCGATCTGGTAAATCGTCAGCGGCGCGTCGTCCAGCGCCAGGCAAGCCACCGCGTCCTCATGCGCCGCCGCTCGATCACCCGATCTGGCTCGCAACACGCCGCGCGCACCGCGCGCGGCGACGTCCAGCGGACCGAATTCGAGGATGGCATCCAACGATTCGATCGCTCGGCCCGGATCATTCAGGATCTCGGCGTATACATGCGCCTGATTGTGAAGTGCGTCGCGCGATCGCGAATTCCGCTGTAACGCGGCGTGAAAGTCGGCCAAAGCCCCTTGCGGGTCGTCGGGCAATTTGGCGCAGCCTCGCGCGATCCAGCCGATTTCATCGCGGGGCGTCAACGACAAGGCGCGCTGCCGATCATCGTTCGCCCCTGCCTGGTCCCCAAGCCGCGCCCGAATACCGGAACGCAGTAACATGGCCCGAACCATAGCGAAGTCGGCGTCCACCACGGCATCTAAGTCGGCGAGAGCCCCGGTCAAATCGCCCGCGCCTTCAAGTGCGATGGCGCGGTTCAAACGCGCCGCCAGCAAGTCCGGACGCAGCCGCAGCGCGTGGGAGAAGTCCCGCTCCGCCTCGGCGTACTGCGATTGCTTCAGACGTGCCAGCCCGCGGCCGAAGTACGCCCAGTGAAAATCGGGTCGCAAGGCGACACAGGTCGAAAAGCTGGAGGCGGCGTCGGGAAATTGGGCGATCCGGTACTGGCAGGTTGCCCGCAGAAACCAGGCGGAGTAGTTGTCGGGTTCGCGCTCCGCCAGTTCCGTGAGCAGCCCCAGGGCGCCCGCTGGGTCGCCGACGGCGTGCTCCAAGGCACCGAAGAGCAAGGCGTCCGTGGTGGCGGCTGGAGGCGTAGCGTCGATGTTGCGGCCGGATTGAATCAGGAATTCATTCCACTTGCGCCCCATCCGGTCGTGAGCGAGGCGCTCGTCCGCCTCCAAGCTGCGCTGGGACAGATCGCTATGCGCGCGGGCAAGTTGCAGCGCGAGCTCGCGCGCCGCGGTGTTGTGCTGATGGCGCTCTGAGGAGGACAACAATTCGGCCTGCAAACCCGCTGCGTCGGGCTTGGCGGTTGCAGTACTCAAGCGGCGAAGCAGATGATCCCCTTTAGCGAGGGCTTCCGGCCGCAGATCCAACTCCGGAGTGCTCAATTGCAGCAGAACCTCGACCTCCTGCTTGTCGCACAGGAACTCGCGCAGTTCCGTTTGCGCCGTGGAAACGGCGACGCGATGCTGCGACTGCGTCAAACGGCTCCGCCACTCCCCGAGTAGCCCGACCATTGTCGCGATCAGCACGAGTGCGGCGGCGGCAACTGCGGACGACGAACTTAAGCGAGGATGCCGGCGTCGCCACTTGCCCGCCCGCTCCCGCCAACTTGGCTCGCTCGCGTAGCGCAGCGGCTGGTCCGCAAGCTGCAGCTCGAGGTCTTCGCGAAGCGCCTCGGCCGACGGGTAGCGATCCTCTGGCCGTGGAGCGAGGCACTTCTCGACCATGGATGCCACGGCGTAGGGGACGTGGCGGTTGAAGTCTCGCACCGATGGTTGCGGTCGCAGGCGAGATTCGAGCAATTCCGCCGCCAACGCATCGACCGTCGCCGCCGACGTGCGTGACGTCGGCTGTCCGGTAAGCAGCTGCCAAAGCAACATGCCGAGCGAGTAAACGTCGGCGCGGTGATCGAGGTCCGTGACGCCGTCCCGCAGATTTTGCAGTTGCTCGGGCGCCATGTAGGGCAGCGTTCCGCCGACGATGTCGAAACCGTCGCCGGAGGTCCGCTTGAGATCGCGGCTCAGATTGAAGTCGAGCAACATGGCCTCGCCGCCGTCGGTCAGCAAGACGTTGGCCGGCTTCAGATCGAGATGCAAGACGCCGCAGCCATGCGCGTGCGCCAGTCCCGCGGCTAGTCGCGTGCCCAGCCAGAGTACCGACTCGACATAGGATCGCTGTGTCCACCGGTCCAAATTCTGTTGGCTGAGACTTACCGGGAGCGCGACCTCGCTCGCGTCCTTCGCGACGGAAGCGTCGTCGCGTGTCGGAGGCGCCTCGGAACGGGCGCGAATCGTACTGACGAAATGAGCGCCGGCAACCGGCACGGTCGGCAAGTCCGCCAGCGAGCGCATGACATCGGCGAGCGTCGTCGATCCGTAGTAGGGCATGCAGACGACCTGACAGTCGTCGGACTCGTGCAGCGAATAGATTGGCACAATGTTCGTATGCTGCAGTTGCGCCAAAAGTTGCGGCTCCTGCATTGGCGTCGTCGTGACCTTCAGCACGACCTGGCGCCCTGACAATTCGCCTTGCCGCGCCAGAAACACGCGGCTGAAGGAACCGCGGCCGATTTCACGAACCAGCTGAAAGCCGAATAGTTCGTCCCCGGCGCTCAATCGCAACCACGGCGCCGCCTGTTCAAGAACCTTCTCCAGTCGTGGCGGCGCCGTCTGCTTCGCACGCTCAGAGCATTGCCTGTGCCATTCATATTCGAGCTTTCCGGCAAGTTCAGGGTCGGTGAAGACGCCGGTGAAGCGGTCGCGATACTGATCCAGGCCGGGTTGTTCGCCGCGCTCCCAGCGCAGTTCCAAGTCCACGCGGATCAGTTCGCACGCGACCGCGTCCCGCAGCGGATGACCGACGTCGGGAAGAAAGCGATCGACTTCACTCGATTCCTGCGCGCGGCGCGCCGCCTCGAACGCGGCGACATACCGGTCGATCTCCAGGCAGACGTCAAATGGAGCGGCGATGTCAGATCGCATGAGCGCGCTTACCGTTCCAGCAAATGTTGAAGTTGGGCGCGAATGTCTTGCAGCATCCGCTCCGTACTGCGTTTGGACCGACCGATTCGTTGCGCAATCTCCTCGACTTCCCAATTTTCCATCCGCAGCGCCACGACCTGGCGATACAACTCAGGCAGCGGCTCCAGCAATTCCTCCAGCATCAGTTCCATGAGTTCCCGCGACTCGGCGTTGCAGTTCGCGTCGAGCAGCGCGGTCCATCCCTGCTCGTCGACGTGCAGCGTTCGCCGCATGTCGCGGCGCGCGGCGCGGTGGTGCAGTTCTTCCGTGCGCACGCGATTCAGGCCGATCACCATCAGCAGCGACCACAGGTCGGCGCCGCGCGGCACGTCGTACTTGCCTTGATCGACGGCCTGAAAGAATCGCCGGAACACGGATTGGACAATGTCCTCGGCGTCCACCTTGGTCGCCAGCCGGTCGCTGAAATTGGCGCGTGCCAGCCCCTGTAGTCGCGAAACGTAGCGACGGCACAACGCATCCGCGGCATCCACATCGCCGCCTTTGTACAGCCACAGCAGAGAGCCGTCGGAGGCCTCGCGCTCCGTTTCGTCGCTGGATTTCATTTCATCGGCCATGCGCACTGTCCGGTCCCCGGAAACAAGAACGGTATTCCCACGCGCCGTCCGCCACGCGTCGCTGACATCACCGGCGGAGCCCGCCGGAGAAATACCAGACCAAAGGAAGCAAGAAAGCGGCCGACTGATTGGCGGACGTTGAGACGAGTTTGGATTCTTTGACTGTGAGGCCGATCGGCGAGGTGGCAGGCTCGGACGCTCGACCAGACAGTTCCAACCATTCTAGTCAGGCCGGCGAGTCGCCGGAACACGCCCACCTTTTGGAGAGAAGCCATGAATCGTCGTAAGTCCGCACTGCGTATGGAGTCTTTGGAAAATCGCATCGCCCTGGCCGGGGACGTCGTGGCGGCCCTGGAGGGCTCCCTGCTCGTCGTCGCGGGGGACAATCTGGCCAACGAACTGAGCATTACTCAAAACGCCGCGGGCGACGTGACCCTGCTGGGACTGAACGGCACCACCGTCAACGGCTTGTCTTCGCTGACGCTCGCCAATCCGCTGCTCAATAGCGCCGAAATCCGCATGGAGGGCGGAAATGACAAGTTGACGGTCACCGGACTTCGGACCAGCACCGATCTTAACATCGACCTCGGCGCCGGCAACGACGCCGCCAATGTCGTCGCCAACGCTGGCGGTAATCTGTCCGTTAAGGGCGAGGTGGGGAACGACACGGTCACTGTCCGCGGCACGCGGGTCGGCATTGACCTGAACGTCGAAATGGGGACCGGCACCGCGAACGTCAACCTGCGCAACTCAAACATTGGTGGCAATACGACCGTCATCACGGACGTGCTCAATGATCGCGTGACGGCCGCAAACCTGAGGATGGGCGGAGACCTGAGCATTGAGACGAAGGAAGGCGCCGACAATGTGCAGGCCAGCCTGATTACTGCGCGGTCGTTTACGGCCATCACCGATAAGGGGGCCGACATTGTCACTGCGACCGATGTGAGAGTCAGCGACGATGTGAACGTAGAGACCAGCACGGGCGACGACCGAGTGACATTGACGCGCGTTTCCGCCGGCAACTCGGTGAAGGTCAACACTGACGGCGGCAATGACTTGGTCGTGGCCACGATCGTCTCGGCGGCCGTCGACGCGATCTTCGCTGGCGGCGACGGTTTCGACACTTTCGATAACAACGGCGTCACGGCAGGCGCCGTCTTCGAATTCAAGGAATTCGAGTTGCTCCTCTAAGCCGTACTGAAGCTGCCTGAGGGGCGCGGCTGGGGGCGAGGCGCTCTGCGCCCTCAGTCCGCGTCACTCTGTTGATCGCCGCCGACAACTTTTTTGAAACTACATCTCGGAATCTCAGGAGAAACATCATGGCCCGTCGTGCAACTCAACGCTTGCGTCTGGAGTCGTTGGAATCCCGAATTACGATGGCCGGCGACGTGGCCGCCAGCCTGTCTGACGAGACCCTGTCGCTGCGCGGGGACGCGGCGGCGAACTCCGTGCGGATCACGCAGGACGCGAGCGCCTCGATCTTGATCGAAGGGCTGGACGGCACTCGCATCAATGGCGCGGCTCAAGTGCGCTACGACGGCGCCGGACTCGAAAAAACCGATCTCCGCTTGTTCGGCGGGAACGACCGCCTGGAGATCCGAGGATTGCGCGCGACCGTCGATCACCATCTGGAACTCGACGTCGGCGACGACACCGTGATCCTGCAGGACGTCGTGGCCGGCGTGAACTTGACGGTGAAAATGGACGATGGGGTCGATCGCGTCACGTCCAGCGGCGTTCGCACCGGAGGGGACTTTAACATCGAGGCCGGGCAGGGCGCGGCTTCCGTGACCGTCTCCGCCGCGACGGTCACGGGGACGCTGAATATCCAATCTCAAGACAGCGCGGATTCGATCCAGGTGACGGCGACGGCCGTCGGCAAGGATCTCAAGATCCACTCCGGCAAGGGAGACGACACCGTCACGGTGCAGAATGTCCAGGTTGCGCTCACGGCGACCGCGATCACGGACGAAGGCCGCGATCGTGTCACGTTGAGTAACTTGGTTACGAGCGAAGACGTCAATGTCGAGGCTGGCCAAGGGGCCGATCGCGTGTTGATGACCGACGTCCGCGCGGGCAAGAACATCACGGTACTGGCCGACACCGGCGCCGACTATGTCTCCGTGACGCGCGTTTCCGCGGCAAAGGACGCGGTGTTCGCCGGTGGCGACGAGTTCGACACCTTCGACGACAACGGCGTCAGCGGCGGTGAGAAGCTGGAGATCAAAGAATTCGAAGCTCGGACCAGCGCGGGCGCGACGCCTCCGACGACGTCCCCGAACGGCGACTTCGTCCGCGCCTTGTACATTGACGTGTTGAATCGCTCCGCCTCGGACGACGACGTCAACTACTGGGCAGGCCGTCTCGGATCGGGCGTAACGCGCTCCGCGGTCTCGTCCGCGATTCTCGCCAGCCGTGAACGTCGCGCCGCGGTTGTCGATGACTACTATCGGCAATACCTCGGACGCCCCGCGGAGGCGGGCGGGCTGAACTTCTGGCTCAATGTTTGGCAGACGCACAATGGCCCGGACGTCGTCCGCGCGGGCTTGATTGGTTCCGGCGAGTTCTACGCCTCGCAAGGAGGCAGCGACGACGGCGCGATTCGCGGGCTCTATCAGAACATCCTGGGCCGTGGCGCCGGCGACGATGAGGTCGGCTACTGGCGCAACGTGATGCAGAGTACGCCGCTCACGAACGTCGCTCTCGGCTTCCTCAACAGCCGCGAAAATCGCCGCGAACTGATCGACGGTTGGTATCAGAACTACCTCAATCGCTCAAGCGACGCCGCGGGCCTCGACTACTGGTTTGACCGACTGTCCCAGGGCGCTTCCCAAGAGAGCATTCAGGCGTCGCTGCTGGGAAGTAGTGAATACTTCGATTGATTCAACGACGGAGCAACTCTTGCCACGACGTCGTGGCAAGAGTTGCGTGGCAGTGTTGACTAAGGCTTGCGGCAGCCCGCCGAGCAACAGGTGATTGAAGTTTGTACCCTGGTGACGTACGCCACGGTTCTTCGGCGGCTTCTGACACGAAAGCGGGTCAGCGGATGCTGCCATCGGGGTGTCTGAGATCACATTTCGCAGGAGTGCGGAAACATGCAACCGACACAAGCGATTCGCTGTGAAACAGTAGAAGGCGCCAATCCGGACCTTTCTGGCGTCGCCGTCGTCGTGCTCAACAGCTTTTGGGACGACTTCCGCCTTTTTCTGGTTCACGCCAGTATCGAACATGGCCGCAGTTCGCATCAAACAAGCGCCGATGGCGATGGCGAGCGATTGCAGTTCTTCCCCGGACTGAGTGCCGCCGAAGTGGAGGCGGTGAGGATCGCCTATTTGACCGACTATCACGCCGGGTTTCACGACTAGCTCGGCGTGACGCTGTCAATTCAGTGAGACTTGAACGTTCGAATCAAACTTGCCACAACTCACACGAGCCCTTAATGTGGCCTCCTGCGATCCGTCGTTTCAGTCGGTTGTGAGCGCCTCCGAATCAGCGTTCCCAGGACCCACCGCTTCGGGAATGCGCGAACCGCGAGTTAGGCGCCTCACCGAGTGTTAAAACTCTTAGGTCCCGATACGGCATGGAACAGAGCCCCATCTTGGCTAGCCCAGACCGAAAGAAAAGAGTGCACGGCCAGGGGGCTTCCGCCGAATTGCCAAAGAACTGAGCCGACCGGAACTTCGACTTATGGCTCAAGTATCCGCTCACGAACGGCCCTCTCGCGGGACGCGGCATCCTCAAGCGCCGCTTCACACTCGGCGAGTTCATGCTCACAGGCCTCCGCGTCGTGGGCATGACGTGCAGTGCGCTCCCGTAGCTCGGCTGCATGTGCCTCGGAGCGGGCATTCGGAATCTCGCCCCGGCGCTCCTTCAACACTCGAAGCTGTGAAGTCGTTTCGGTCAGCGCGGACAGTAGCTCTCGGTCCGCGCGCGATTCGATCAGCTGCTCGCGTGCGTCCTCCGCCCGGCGTTGACCAGCCACGACCTGCGACAAGCGGCCATGCGCGGCGCGACTGTGGCCACGTGCCGTCGCTCCGCTTGCTCGAAACCTGGTCCGTACACGGATCGCATCATACGGAAAGTCCAGAAGGGATTCGAACTCCTGCTGAATTCATCGGGAATTCCTAGATTCGCAATTGAAAAGCGGCGCATAATCCGGCGCAGTCGTTGCTCAAGAGTGCGTCACGGCCGCAGTATTGTCTTCCTCGGCCCAGCGGAAACTGCCGGCGACGAACCATGCGGGATTGTAATAGCCGCTTCGCCCCGAGTACGTGTGCCTGGCTTGAGGGCGATGAACCTTCTTGCCACTATCCTTCATTCCGCTTGTTGGGCACAGAGTTACTTGATCAGGTCAGATTTAACGCCCCAGGGAGCTTAATTGGCGCGTGATCGCCGATCAAGTTGCGAGGAACTTCCCTCCTACCTCGCGACGCCGGGCGGCACTGGCCGGACTGAAAACGTACGTGTCCAGCTCAGTCCCGAGGCCTTCGATGAGCGGGCGCAGGATGGCCCTCGCCCGCGGGCCGAGAGTTTTTCTGAAGCGATGTCCAAGATGCTGCGTTTTGTGTCGCTGCGGCGTGTACACCCACTTTCGGTCCCTCATATCGATTTCCGACCGTCGCATGTCGCAGACGTTACTAGAGCGCATCCCTGTCACGCGCTGAAGCTGGACCATTGCTCTCACAGGCGGCGTGACGTAGGGCAGCGTAGCTTCGACCCAATAGTCCGCCACCGGCTCAACCGGTGCTGTTTCGCGCGCCGCGCGCCGCCCTGCTTTTAGATTCTTGGTCTTGATGACGCGAAACGCGACAAGCTCGGGGACAATTTCCTCCTCCATGCCCCATGCGAAAACTTGCTTGACGTGGCCGACCAGCTTGTTGATGTACGTGCGCGAAGCCCCGCCTTCGATCAGCCGCTCTCGGAAGGCCCTCACCTGCGCACGCCCAAAACTCGCGACGGGCATGCGGCCGAATTGGCGCGTTAGCCTCTTGATCGACTGGCGCAGGTTTTCGAAATGCGCTGTGGGCCCCCTGCCGTCTCGATAGCATTGCTCGGCCCATTGCCAGAATCGCCACAACAACTGGTCCAGCAAGAATTCGCCATCCCGTACTACGGTCGGCGACACCTCGGGGGTCTCGACGGCTTCTTCCTGGTCGGCAGGCTGGTTGTCGGTGGCGAGCTGCGCCAAGCGGTTAAAGTAGCTCTGGCGGCTCTCAGCGGCGCCGTACGCGCCAAGGTATTCGCGCCGCCCTTGAACTTCGATGAAGGCCTTACCTGATGGGGCGTGCAGCCGGTATTTCGGCGTGCGCTGTCTCGTTCGTCCGAGCTTTGCGGCGGCCTTCTAGACCATGGTGCGCGAGATGTTGAGCCGGCGGCTAATCTCGCGCTGCGAGAGATTCGCATCGCGCAACAACGATTCAAGCTCCGCCTGAGTCTTCTGGTTTTTCGAGGGCATCGGTGGCCTGCAGAGCCACTCCGGTGATGGTCGTAACCGGATTGGCTTTTTCTGAGCCACACTGCCCAAGAAAGGCAGGACGCAAATCGTTGCGATGGCAACGGTTGCGGAAGTGGGCGATAAAGGAAGCGAACACCCAGCGTATTTCTCGAGAAAAACGGGGATCGCGGCCGAAAGCGGCGCAGAATCCGGCGCAGTTGGCGCTCGGGACGTCTGGTTGGCCCCTGATTTGGCGGCGGTTGTCGCAGCATGGCCAACGTTGCCGGCAACAATGAGGGCGGGCATCCTGGCGATGATCCAAAGCGCGGCAGGTTAGGCGCTTGGGCACGTCCTCTCCGCACGACTATTTCCGCAACGCTGCGAGTCCGATTGAGTCCGGCAAATCGCCAGAAGACCGTTCTCATGTCTATTGCCGGACGCCAGGATCGAACCGAGCGCCCGATAGGTCATGCCCTCGATGCACGCTTCCGCGCAAGGGGCTCCCAGAGATCAAAAACCATGTCCAGCTAAGGACTTAATGGACGTCGGCCGGTCGCGCATTGTCGACGCGCCGCGAAAATCTCAAAAAAAGTCTCCTCAGCGCGGCCGCTTCCGGTCATGTTTGGGGGCTATTACTGGGAGACAAGCAAATGCACGCCGTGGCCAATTCAAATCCCAGCAAGTTGATCGACCGCGCCCGTCGCGGAGACGAGCAGGCGTTGGGCGAGCTGCTGGGGCTGTATCGAAACTATTTGAAGCTGCTCGCCCGCTTGCAGATTTCGCGCCGCCTGCAGCAAAAGCTGGACGCCTCGGACGTCGTGCAGGAACTGCTCCTCAAAGCCCATCAGGCGTTTGGCACGTTCCGCGGCGGATCGGAAACGGAACTCCTGGCCTGGCTCCGGCGGATCTTGGCGACGTCACTGTCCAAGGCCAGCCGCCGCTATCACGGCACGCAACGGCGAAATCTCGACCTGGAGCGCGATCTGGAGCAGGAACTCAACGAAGCCTCGCACGCGCTCGACGGCAAACTGGTGCAGGGCCACTCCCCCAGCCATTCCGCGATTCGCCGCGAGCAAGGCGTACTGCTGGCCGACGCCCTCGCCAAGTTACCGGCCGACTACCGGGAAGCAATCGTCTTGCGATCGCTGGAATCCCTCTCCTTTCCGGAAGTCGCGGAACTGATGGAACGCAGCGTCGAAAGTGTTCGCAAACTCTGGACACGCGGCCTTGGCATGCTGCGCAAGGCCGCGGAGGTGACCGATGAACAATAACGCATCCCCGTTCGCCCTGAACCATGTGGGCAACCGCGCCCTTTCCGGCAGCGCGCATGAC
>JALHLM010000178.1 GCA_022844585.1 Pirellulales bacterium
CGTTGCGACGCAGCGCGTCTTCATTGCCGTCGGGAAGTAACCCTTCGACCTCGGGAATCCACACCGCGGCATGGCCTGGCGGCAGCGCGGCCGCGGGTTCCTGGAATTGCACGGCGCCGGAAGTGGCGTCGATCAGTTTAGCCGTCAGCTTGGGAACAACGGGCGTGATACCTTCCTTCGCGGCGGCTACGCGCTGCTGCAAGCCGTTCGTGAGGTCGGTTGAGCACTGCGCCAGAGCCGACGTCGCTTCCGGCGAGACGGTGGCATCCGCCGACGCCGGGCGACGCGCGAATGCTTGCATGGCATCGACGAGTTTCTGCGCGGCGCGTGCGAAGTAATGCTGCGTGACTTGCCGAGAATCGCCGGCGATCTCCAGGTTGTCGGCGGCGTCTCCCCAGAAATCGTCCAGCACTCGCTGGCCGTGCCATTGCGCGAACATCATTTGACGCAACCAACCGCGCTCGGCGGACGGTTCTGGAATGGCGCCGTCGCCGAAGGAATAAGTAGAGAGGATCGCCAAGCGACGAGAGTCCAGGTCGATCGCGCGCAGTGCGGTCGATTGTTGAGCGGAATCGCCCGCTTTCCAGGCGGCCTGGAGGACCGACGACAACGAAGGTTCGCTCGCAAGCCGCTCACGAATTGCTGCGCCGCTTGTCGCGGGCGTCGATTCGTTTTCGGCGGCGCTCGTAAGCGCCCAGGCCGCGAGCGCCTGCAAGGGTTCGACGCCAATCTCTTTTTCCTTGGGGGTAGGCTTAGCGTCCGCGGTGCGATGAAATAGCGACTTCGCTAAACGATCACGCTGCGCGAGCAGTTGATCGCGGTTGCCGAAACCTGGCATGGGGCCGGCCAAGAGGATTTCGGCGCGGCGCAAGTCAACGGTGTTTATCTGCTTGTCGATTTTGGCGACTTCGCTGAGCTCGTTCTCGTAGGCCAGTTTCAATGCGTCGTACGACTTTTCGGGTTCTTGTACGGCGCCCTCCACGTTCTTGAGCGCAACGGCAAGATCGGATCCGTCGGCCGCAGCCGGTGATGCGCCGGCAAAAAGCTGTTCGGGACTGTCGAGCGTGTTCGCCAATTGATTGAGTTGATCGAACAAGCGTCGTGCTCCTTCCGCGTCGAGCAGAAAGGCGGCGCCGTAGCGCGCCCGGCGAACTTGCCAGGCAATCATCGACGGCGATTCGGCGACGGCCTCGTCCCAGAAACGTTGCGCGTCGTCGAGCTTGGCGGCCAGATTTCGCCACGCCGCATACTCGGCAACGAGTTTGCCGGACGTCTCGCGCAGCGCCTCGACTTGGCTGGAGTCACCGATCAACGCCTGGTCCTCGAAATCGCGACGTCGCCGTTCGATCACTTCGAGCCGCTGCGACAGCGCGCCGAACGCGCTGAGATTGAGCGGCTTCGCCGCGCCGCGATTTGCATCGCGCGGCGACAGCATCGTAGCGGCCTGCTCGCTGGCGTCGCGGACCTGTCCCAATGACATCACGAGCGCCGAGTTGCGATCCCAGAGTTGTTCATCGAAATCGCGGAGCAATAGACGCATCCATTGCAGCTCCGCGATCGTCGTGTTGTCGCCGGTGCTTTTCGTCGGGAGTAGCGTTTCCAGAACGCGCTCGACTTCGGCCTTCGTGCGCCGACCCTCGCAAAACCAGCGCCACGCGACGGCGGTTTTGACGGCGACGCTCGGTTCTTCAATCAGCTTTCGTTCTTCCTTGGCCGACGCCGCGTCGGCGGCCGGCGGTGCGGCGGGCGTTGCCGGCGCAGTGGTGCTGCCGCTATTCGCCGGGGCCGAAGCGGCGGTGTCGGCGGGAGTTGCTGGCGCAGGTGTAGCGACGGGCGCGGTCGGGCCGGTGGCGATTTCGATGAGCTGTTTCGAATAGCTGGCGAATTGCTCGTTCGTCAGCAGCGCCAGTGTCGTGGGGGAGAATCGCGTCGCCCAAGACAGGCTCAATTCGAGATTGGCCAGCGGATTCTGCGCCGCCTCGGTGTCATAGCTCCAGGCCTTGGCGCGATTCAACAGCGCGCCGGCCGATTCGACCTTCGCAAACGCGGCGTCTTTCGACGGTTGCGCATAGGCCTGGCCCGCTGATTGCAATTGTTCCAGTCGCCACAGTTCGCGCCGGCGCGCTTCCCAACCCAAGGGCCGCGCACGGCGGAAGCTTGTCTCGCTGGAGTTTGCAAACGCCGTTTGAAAATCTTTTAGGACATTCGGCGCTTCGCGGCGATTCACCGCGACCGCCGTGGGCTCTGTAAGTTGATAGTTCGGCACGCACGAGGCGACCACGCGGTCTTCCGTTTGCCCTTTCGATTGCCAAAGCGCCGGAGTCTGACGGACCTCTTCACCCAATTGGCCGCGCACGAGGCGATCGACGTTGGATTCCACGTAGGCTTGCAGCTCCTTGAGCTCCACTTGCTTGTCGCCATCAGCGTCTGCCGCGCCGCGCAATCCGTTGTTGAAGTAGTAGCCGAAAACGGAACGCCCTAGTTCAGGGAAGCTCCAAGCGAGTTGCCCCACGTCGGTGGAATTCAGCACGCTGACATGCTTTCGATCGCCGCCGAGGACTTCGTCTCGGGCAACCTTCGCGAACTCATTTTGCAGGATGCCCAACTCCGAGACGGTGTCGATGCGGTTGGCATCGAGCGCCAACAAAACGTGCGTCTCTTGCTCGGCGGCCGCGGCCTCCAAGGCGTCGAGCACCTTCGCCAGCGGCAACCAGTACGTCGTGTCGGCCCAGGCGGCGCCTTTCCGGGTTGCGTCAGGAAGGAGCAAGCATGGTTGTGGCTTGCCGGCGACGCTGCCATTCACGACGCCATGCATGCTCAGATAAATGACGACGAGATCGTGCGAATCCCGTTTGGCGGCGGCGGCCACTGCTTCGCGCAGCGACGCCAGCCAGGCGTCGTGAACCGCCGCTGGCTTGGTATTGAGCGCGGCCGTTGGCGGCGAGGCCATCGCCTGCGGATTCAAGAACGAGCGCGCTCCGGCGTCCTGTAGCGCTTCGCAATCCTCGTAGGCGTAGGCGTTTGGGGGGAGCGGGGCCTCGTAGTCAACGGCGTAATAGGTAATGACCGGCGTGGTTCCCCAGACCCGGTACATAAGCACGAAACCGACGCCGATGACCGCCATCGCGGCGAACGTCGCCCCCAGCTTTTTGAATAGCCGGATGCGGGCCTGCCGGGCGTGGCGGCCGGTGGCCTTGGGGCGCGGCTCCGCCCGCCAACGCTGGTTCCCACCCCCCATCCCGAGGACGGACTGTGTCATCTCCCGCCAGGACGCGCGTTTGCGCGCGGGGGGCTCACGGCCCGAGTCGTCTGCGGAACGCCAGGAGGGATTCTTACCGGCCATATTGGGATCACCCGAACGCCATCATATCCGTGGCTGCCAACGCTTTGCGCATTGGAGCAAAGGCGCAATCCAGTTACAAGAATGAGACCGTCGCCCCGTCCCGTGTAAGCGGAAACAGGGGGTATCTTGTTTCCGTCTCGGGGAATAATCCGGTAACAGGAGGCGGCTTTCGGAGGTAAATCAAGCTGACCTCGACGCGGTCGCCCCGAGTTCTCTATACTCCCGCCGCAATATTCCCCGTCGGATTCGTCTGCGTCACTCATGGAGGACGACGCAATGTGTCGCTTAGCGCCGTGGTCCTGGCTTTCATTCGCTCTGGCGATCTCCTTGGCGCTCACGCCTTGCCGCGCCGCCGATCCGGCGCCGCCGGCATCGGAATCGGAACCTGCGCCCCCGGTAGAACCGCTGTTCGGCGGGCCTCCGGTTGCTGCGCCGGACGACGAAGCCACTGCGCCCGAAGCCGAAGATGAAACGCCCGCCGCCGGCGAAGATGTGCCGACGGAAGCCGGCGTCGCCGAAATTGGTGAAATCGACCCCGTGAACTTCGAAGCGCCCGTCGAAGACGACGAGGAAAGCGACGAAGAAGATGAAATGGAAGGGGAAGCCGAAGAGGCGGCCGCCGAAGAAGCCGCGACGGCGGAGTCTCAGGAAGAAGCTACGCCAACGCCGGTGAAGAAATCTCCTGTTGCGGAGAAGGCCCCCGCACCGGAACCGCTCGTGGCACAACCCACGGATGCGAATACGGCCGTCGAAAAAGAAGTCGAAACCGCAAGCTTCAACGGCGTGCGTCCGGGCGTCACAACGATCGAGGAAGTGCGCGCGAACTGGGGCGAGCCGCTGCAATCGTTCGAGGACCGCGGCACGATCCATCAGATTTACTCCTTGGAACCGTTCAAGGAAATCGACGTCAGCTACGCCGGCAAAACGGTCGCCGCGGTGGTGATCTTCATGGATCAATCGTTCTCGGCCCCGCAACTCGCGGAACAATTGGGCCTCGAAAAGCTGCAGGCCGTGATTGTCCCTGACGCCAAGGGCAACTGGCTCGGCCAGGCCTATCCGGAACGGGGCGTGATGTTCGGCTTCGACCCCGAGCACGCCAAGGACAAGCAAGTTGCGCAGATCGTGCTGGAACCCGTCGACGCCCTGCCCTTCCTGCTGCGGGCCGAAGTGCGGATGCAACGCGACTACACGGCCGCGCTCAAGGACCTCGATTACGCCATCCAGTTCGATGCCAAGAACGCTCGGGCGCATGCGCTGCGTGCGCAGGCGCTGTTGGCGATGATGCGCTGGGACGAGGCGCGAAAGGCCATCGACGAAGCGGTCGCGCTCGACGCGAAGACGCCGCAGCATCGCTTGATTCGCGCCGAAATCCTGCGCAACCAAGGGGATTTCGCGGAGGCGATCAACGAATCGCGAAAACTGATCTCGGCCGCTGGAGGCAAGCCGGAAATCGTTGCGCCGGCACTCGTGGAACTAGCCCGGGCCGTGGCGGAAGGTCCGGACCGGGACTATCGTCGCGCGGCCGACTATTCGCTGGAAGCCATCAAACTGACCGAGCCGCTGTTGAAGAGCGAATCGCCGCGCGCCCGTCGCGCCGCCCGCATCGTGGCGGTGGACGCGCATTTGGAATTGGCGGTGGCGATTTCTTGGGGCTTCTGGCGTCAAAAGGAAAAGACGGCGCCGAAGTGGATCGACCGCGCGGCGACGCTGGCCGATCAACTGGCCACCGAAGACCAGGCTGGAGATGAGTATCGCTTGCGCGTGGCCTCGAAGGCCTTGGCGGCGAGCGTCGGCTTGAAGGGCGCGATCGATCCCACGCCTTGGGTGAAGGCCCTGCAAACGGCCGGCGGCAAGCAACTCGAAGCCACAAACGATCCGATTCGCCGCCGGCAGCTGGAATGGCAGGTCGGGCTGGCGTTGTACGATGCGATGCAGGCGTACCATCAATTGGAAGCTTTCAAGCAAGCGTTGGAAGTGGGTACGCTGGCGTCGTCCGCGCTGGAGCATGTGCAGCTTGAACGCCAGGCCTTGCCGAGCGACGCCTATCTCATGGGCCGGTTGTATTTCCGACTCGGCACACTTTATGTCGCACAAAACGAGCAGCACGAGCAGGCCGTCGTCTGGTTCGAGAAGGCGCAACCGCTGATCGAACAAGCGCTACCGGCCGCGCTCCAAGCGGACGTTGGCCGACAGGGCGAAACCATGGTCAGCATGGCGGTTTCATTCTGGTCCGTCGAACAGCAGGAAAAGGCGATGGCGCTGACCACGGCCGGCGCGAAGCTGATGGAAAAAGCCGTTGACGAAGGCGTGCTGGAGGCCACCGCGTTGCAAGTCCCCTACAACAATCTCGCCACGATGCACCGCTTCCTGGGCGACGACACTGCCGCCGACAAGTTCACGGAACTGGCGGAACGCTCCACTGGGACGGAACTGAAATAATCCCGCTTCGCTGCGTTGGCGTCTCACGACCGCGATAGCCGGTCGGCTCCCCCCGGGCTACAATGCAACCTGTCAAACTTTGCGGGTTGTGCGCTTGCGGACAGGTCGTTCGCCGGAGGGGGTGCGATGGTGGCAAAACATTCTTGGGTCGTTGCAGCGGCGCTCGGTTTCTCCACCGTGGCAATTTCCCTGGCCGATGAACCGGCCGCGCCGGTGCAGTTGGCCGAACGTGTCCTGGTGCCGGGTTATTCCGAGATCGACGACCCGTTGGAGCCGCTTGTCCCGCGTGCCGCTCGGACGGAAGAAGAGCTGGATCGCATCGACGCCATGGCCCTGTTTGCCGCGGCCCGAACGGCGGAGGACCAAGGGGACGAGCGTCAGGCGTTGCGGCTCTATCAACGCGCCTACCGGCGCGATCCCGAATCCGTCGCCGCATTGAAGCAAATCGTGCCGCTGGCGTTTCAATTGCAGCAGACCGACAGCGCGTTCCGCTACACGGTGAAGCTCGCCGAACGCGGCGAGCCGGACTTGCAACTCCTGCGGCAACTGGGCGAATACCTCGCCGTGCAAGGGGGCGACGATACTTCGGCCATTCGGCTGTTAGAGAAGGCGGTCGAGGTTTCCGCGAAATCAGAAAGCCCCGGCGAGCAGTATCTCCATCTCGCTCGCTTGGTGCGGGTCTATCATCGCAGCGGCGATAACGCCAAAGCGGCGGCGGCCTTGGTGCGGGTGGAAGACGCTTTGGCGGCGCGGAAGGAACATCAGCTCGACGACGAAACCGTCGAAGCCATCCTCGGCGAACCGGATCGCTCGGAGGAAATGTTCGGCGAGATCTATCTCGCCGCCGGACAATTCGATCGCGCCCGAGCGGCCTTTGAGCGGGCCTATGCAGCGAATGAAGACGAGCCGTCGCGTGCGTTTCGCGCGGCGCAGATCGCGTTCCAAGAGAAAAACGACGAAGAAGCACTGCGGCAGTTGGATCGGTATTTCGCCGCCAAGGTTTCCACGCGCCAAGCGGCGCCGTACCGCCTGTTGACCGAATCCTTGCAGCGTCAGCAACGCGGCGCGGAGCTGATTCCCAAGTTGGAAAGTCTGCACGCTGCAAACCCAACCGAAGAAGCGCTGACCGAGTATCTGGCCGAACAGTACTTGGCCGCGCAATCCTGGGAGCCGGCCGAGAAGCTGCTGAGCGAATTGTTCGCCGGCGAGGACTTCTACGGACCGGCGGGCGGATTGATCGAAGTTTATCGTCAGACGAAGCAGTCGGAAAAACTGCTCGACGTGCTCGCCAAAGTGGCCGCCAGCGAGCCGGGACTAGAACTGCTGAGCAAGCGCGTCGGGGAGTTGGCGGCCGCGCCGGAAGCGATGGACGGGTTGATTCTCGCCGCCCGCGCGCGGGTGAATTCCGCCGATCAGCCGCTTGATTTCGGCGGCGCGTACGCCGTCGCCGCGTTGGGGCTGGAAGCCAAGCGGATGGATATCGCGCAAGAGTTTTTCGAGCAGGCCATCGCGTTGGCCGCCGAACGCCAAGGCGAAGTGGCGCTCACCTGGGGCCTCGGGCTGATGATGGCCGAGGACTATGCCGGCGCCGTGAAGGTGCTGCAACGCGGCATCGACGATCGGCTGCTTCCGGACGGCAACCCAGCGTTCCATTACTACCTGTCAGGCGCCTTGGAGATGAACGGCGAAACGGAGAAGGCGCTCGAAGCGGCGCGGGAAGCCGCGAAGTCGGCGGAGCTTGACCCGCGCCTCGCGGTGCGCGAGCCGTGGATTCTGTACCACGCGAAGCGGTACGACGAAGCATTGGCCAAGTACTCAGCGCTAATCGAGTCCGCCGACGCCGAACACGGTTCGTCGTCGATTCGAGACATCGTCCGCGACGCCCGGCTCGCCGTTTCGAACGTACATGTGATCCAAAAGGATTTTCCGGCGGCCGAGGAATCGTTGGAGCAAGTGCTCGACGAATTTCCGGACGACGTCGGGGCCTCGAACGACCTGGGCTATCTCTGGGCCGACCAGGGAAAGCGGTTGCCGCAATCTCTGGCGATGCTGCAATACGCCGTCTCGAAGGCCCCAGAGAACGCGGCCTACCGGGACAGCCTCGGCTGGGTGCTGCATCGGCTGGGTCGGAATGAAGAGGCATTAGTGGAAATTGAGCTCTCAGCGAAGGAAAAAGACGCCGACGGCGTGATCCTCGACCACCTCGGCGATGTCCATCAAGCACTGGGCCACGCGGATCAGGCAAAAGAAGCCTGGACCAAGGCCGTGGCGGCGTTCGAACGCGACAAGGAATTAGAGCCGGCGGAGACGGTTAGGAAGAAGTTGACGCCTTGAACTGAACGAGGCGTCTACACTCTCAAAGTTTCGATCGCTCGGCTTTCAGATTTGTAGGTCAGGCACCCCAGCTGAATGCAAAAACCGCCGCATGGAGATTAGCTATGGCAACATCCCAGATTCATGCCGGCTAATTGCCTGACAGGACTAATCGTCGATCTGTCAGGCAATTAGCCGGCATGAATTTGGGATGTGGATGAAAGTCAACGCGGTGCGACGAGTCTTCACTTCGGCCCGGGTGCCTGACCTACAACACCGATTGACCTTAAGTGTTCCATGGCATCAACAAACATCATTGAGAATATGACGAACGCCACTTCCCTTGTTCCCGATGCCCGCGGACGTTTCGGTGCGTTCGGCGGGCGCTATGTGCCCGAGACTCTGACCCGTGCGCTGGACGAATTGACCGTCGAGTACGAACGCGCCCAGGCGGACCCGGCGTTTCAGGCGGAACTGAGCGACCTGCTCAAGAACTTCGTTGGCCGCCCCTCGCCGCTGTATCACGCCAAGCGGTTGAGCGCCCATTGCGGCGGTGCGCAGATCTACCTCAAGCGCGAGGATGTGAATCACACCGGCGCGCACAAAATCAATAACACGGTCGGCCAAACGCTGCTCACGCTCCGCATGGGCAAGAAGCGCGTCATCGCCGAGACCGGCGCCGGGCAGCATGGCGTGGCCACCGCGACGGCCTGCGCCCATTTCGGTCTGGATTGCGTCGTCTACATGGGCGAAGAAGACATTCGCCGCCAGAAGCCGAACGTGTTCAGCATGCGGTTGCTCGGCGCGGAAGTGCGCCCCGTTACCAGCGGTTCGCGCACGCTGCGCGACGCCATCAACGAGGCGATGCGGGACTGGATGTCGAGCGTCGAGAACACGCATTACATCATCGGTTCCGTCGTGGGGCCGCACCCGTTCCCGCGGATCGTGCGCGATTTCCAATCGGTAATCGGCCGCGAGACGATCGCGCAGTGCCGTGAGCAACTTGGTCGCCTGCCGTCGATCGCCGTGGCGTCGGTCGGCGGCGGCAGCAACGCGGCCGGGATGTTCTATCCGTTTGTGGATTTGCCCGAGGTCGAGTTGCTCGGCGTGGAAGCCGGCGGACGTTCCTCGCAGCCGGGCGATCACGCCTCGCCGTTGTCCTTCGGCCAGCCGGGCGTGTTGCACGGCAGTTTCAGCTACGTGATGCAGGACGACGACGGCCAGACCTGCGACGTGCATTCCGTTTCCGCGGGCTTGGACTATCCCGGCGTCGGCCCCGAGCACAGCTACTGGAAAGACAGCGGCCGCGTCCGGTACACCTATTGCCGCGACGACCAGGCGCTCGAAGCGTTCAACCTGCTGGCCCGTAACGAAGGCATCCTGCCGGCGCTGGAAAGCTCCCACGCCCTGGCCAAAGGCATGGATGTCGCCCGGCAACGCAGCAAGGACGACGTAGTAGTAGTGTGCCTCTCCGGCCGCGGCGACAAAGACGCGTTCGAGATTGCGCGACTGCGCGGCGTGGAAATGGGCTGATGCGCGATTTTGAACGGCGGAGGCGCTGAGACGCAGAGTGAGGAGAGTTGGAGAGAGTCGGTTGGTTTTCGAGCGAGCGTGTTTTTCGACATTTTTTCGGCCATTTGCTGGGCGATCACAGTTTTCATCGTTTGACGATCGGTACTTGCCTCCCTCTCCGCGTCTCTGCGACTCTGCTTTAAAACGGTATCCCGCTCCTTTTTTCTTAACAAACCCGATCGCTCTCACCGCAATCGCACGATGTCTCAAATCGACCGGCTGTTTTCTCAACTTCGTGGCGCGAAGCAAAAGGCATTCATGCCGTTTGTGACGGCTGGCGATCCGGATTTGTCGTTCACTGCCGAACTGCTTGGCGAGTTGGCGCGGCGCGGGAGTCATCTTTGCGAGTTGGGGATTCCGTATAGCGATCCCATTGCGGACGGTCCGGTGATTCAGGCGTCTTATACGCGCGCATTGGCCGGACGGGTGAAGCTGCCGCAAATCCTGGAGATGCTTTCCGGCGTGGCGCCGCGGATCACGGCCCCGGTCGTGACGATGGTCAGTTATGCGATCATCTACCGGCACGGTCTGGAGAAATACGTCGTCGCGGCGAAAGCGGCCGGCGCGGCCGGGGCGATTGTGCCGGACTTGCTCGTCGATGAAGCGGCGGAGCTTTCGGCGATTTGCCGGAAGCACGATTTCAGCCTGGTTCAACTCATCACGCCGACGACGCCGCGCGAGCGCGCGTTGAAGATCGCCGAAACCTCGACGGGTTTCATCTACTACGTCTCCGTCACCGGCATCACCGGCGAGCGCACGCAATTGCCGCCGGAACTCCTGGAAAACGTCGCCTGGCTGCGCGGGCAAACGCCGTTGCCGGTCTGTATTGGCTTCGGCATCAGCACGCCGGCGCATGTGAAACTCCTGGCCCCAGTCGCCGACGGCCTAATCGTCGGCTCGGCCATTGTCCGCCGCGCCGCCGAAGCCGCGACACGCCCGCGCGCGGACGTGCTCCGCGAGATTGGCGACTATGTGAGCGAATTGCTCGCGGCGCTCAATGGTTAAACAAACT
>JALHLM010000179.1:0-3802 GCA_022844585.1 Pirellulales bacterium
AAGCACAAGAACAAGCGACGGCCGCCGAAGCGGCGCTGGAAACGGCGCGACAATCCGCGGTCGCCAAGCAACTGCCGTTCACAGCGGTGGCGTTCTCGCCGGACCATGCGCTGGTCGTCGCGGCGGGCGAAGATCACGTGGTTCACGCCTGGAGTGCTGAAACGGGCGCGCCGTGCGATACGTTTACTGGCCACACCGGCGCGGTCGCGGATTTGGCCTTTGTGGGCGACTCGCGATTGGCAAGCGTTGCGTCCGATGATCCGCGATGGCTTGTTTGGGACTTGTTTCCCGCCTGGACGTTGGAACGCACGATCAGCGGTCCGGATAAGTTTGTCGATCGGGTGCTGGCCCTTGATTTCAGTCCCGATGGTGCGTTGCTGGCTTCCGGCGGCGGCGAGCCTTCACGCGGGGGCGAGTTGAAACTGTGGAACGTGGCCGATGGCGCGCTGGTGCGAGAGGTTCCGGACGCGCATAGCGACACGGTCTTCTGCGTGCGTTTTTCGCCGGACGGTCAACAAGTGGCGTCCTGCGGCGCGGATAAGTTCGTCAAGGTGTTCAACGTCGCGGACGGCGCCTGGGTGCGATCCTTCGAGGGGCACACCCATCACGTGCTGGGGCTGGCCTGGCGGGCCGACGGCAAGGTGATTGCCAGCGCGAGCGCCGATAACAGCATCAAGGTTTGGGACGCCCTGAACGGCGACCAGCTTCGGACTATCGGTGGCTTCGGCAAGGAAGTCACGTCGATCGAGTTCATCGCCGAAGGAGCGGAAGTGCTGGCGTCGTCGGGCGACCGCACCGTGCGTTGGTTCAACACGGCCGATGGTGCCAATTCGCGCAACTTCGGCGGCGGCGGAGATTTCATGTACACGGCCGCGGCGGTTCCGGACGGGTCGCTCGTCGTCGCTGGCGGGCAGGATAGCGTGCTCCGGCTCTGGAAAGGCGCTGACGCCGCGGAATTGCGGCAATTCGCGCCGCCGGAAGCCAGCAAATAGGATCGCGGCGAATTTCTCATTCTGTCCTCACTTCGAAGCCGGGATGAGCCGAAGACGCGCGATGATCCGCTTGTGAAGCGCTGGCGCGGCACCTAGAATCGCCGTAATTGCCCGGCGGCATGACGTCGCCGATTGCGGCGGCCAACCTTTTCTGATGGTGGATGCTCATGGCTAGGAAGGTGGTCATCGATCTGGATCCCGGCATCGACGACGCCGTGGCGCTGGTGATGGCGTTGTTCGATCCCCGGCTCGAAGTGATCGCGGTCACCGCCGTGGCGGGCAATGTTCCGGCGGAGCAATCGACGCGGAACCTGCAATCGCTGATTGAACTGCTCGATCCGCCGCGCTGGCCTCGGCTCGGCGCTGCTGCCGCGGACGATTCGCCGGTGGTCGACGGCCGGCATCTGCATGGCGGCAATGGTTTGGCGGACGCGGAATTCGCTTGCGCGGAATTGCATCACGTGGCCGCGGCGGACAAGGTGATTTCCGATGCCATTCGTTCCGCGCCGAACGAGGTGACCGTCATTACGTTGGGGCCGCTGACGAATCTGGCCCGCACGTTGCAGCGCGATCCCGGGCTGGTCAACATTCTCGGCCAGGCGGTGATCTCCGGCGGCGCGATCAATGTGCCGGGCAACGTGACGCCGGCGGCGGAGTTCAACTTTCACGCCAATCCGCTTGCCGCGCGCCAGGTGCTGCGGCTGCCGTTCACGAAGACGCTGGTGCCGTTGAATATCACGCGGCAAGTGATGCTGGGCTTCGACTTTCTGGAAAAGTTGCCGTCCACGGACAGCAGGGCCGGCGATTTGCTGCACCGCATCTTGCCGTATGCGTTCCGGTCGTTCCGGCGGGCTTACGGCCTGGAAGGCATCTACCTCGCCGACGCCGTGACGCTGCTGGCCGCGGCGGATCCAAGCGTGATTTCCACCGAAATGACGGCCGTCGACGTGGAAGTGCAAGGAGAATTAACGCTGGGTGCGACGGTGGCCGATTTGCGTTCCGCGCGGCAATGGCGGGCGAATACCGCCGTAGTGACGGAGATTGATCGCGTGCAAATGACCGATACGATCGTGCGCTGCCTGGAGCGTGCTGGCAAGGCAGGGTAAGCGTTCGTCACACGCTGGTTTTCGGGGTCTACCGGGGTATCGGCCGCCCCGATGGGGCTTCATGCGTGGCTACTATCGTCCGCGCTGTTGACGCGCCATTTCGCATAACCCGAAAACCGGCATGGGGCGGAGACCTGGAAGACTCGCCTACGGCGAAGTCTGCGACGTCGTCTGCACCTTCGGCTTGTCGGTCACTTCGACCGAAACGACGACGCGTTCGCGATCGCGGATCAGCATCACTGGGACCTTGCGGCCGATTTCGGTGAGCTTGACGATGTTGATCAGGTGTTCGTCGTCTTCCACGCGTACGCCGTCGTAGCGGACGATCACGTCGCCGGGGCGGAGATCGGCGCCTTCGGCAGGCGAGCCGGCCAGGACGCTTTTCACTCGCGCCCCGAGCGCCGAGCCGAGGCCCATTTGCATCGCCGCTTCGGGACCAAAATCCTGGTCGAGATTCACGCCGAGGAAGGCCCGCACGACGCTGCCCCCTTCGATCAACTGGCGCGCCACGTTGACGACGACGTTGACAGGGATGCTGAATCCGACGCCTTCGTTGCCGCCGGAGTTGCTGGCGATCGCCGTGTTGATGCCGACGACTTCGCCGCGCAGATTGATGAGCGGGCCGCCGCTATTGCCGGGATTGATGGCCGCGTCGGTTTGCAGGAAATCCTGATACTTGACGCCGTCGCCGAGTTCCAGATTCCAGCGTCCCTTGGCGCTGACGATGCCCATCGTCACTGACTGGCTCAGGCCGAAGGGGCTGCCCATGGCGACGACGAAATCGCCGATCTCGGTTTGACCGCTATTGCCGATCCGGGCCGCCACGAGGTTCGAGTCGCTGATGCCTAAGACGGCGATGTCGGTTTCCTCGTCGAACCGCAGGAGCTGTGGCGTGAGTTGCCGGCCGTCGAATAGATGGACGGTGATATTGGCGAGCTTGGCGTCCTTCACCACGTGCCGATTGGTCAACACGTAGAAACCCTGGCCATATTGAATGATCACGCCGGAGCCGGCTTCCTCGATCATCCGGCTGCGGCCGTAAAAGGTCGCCCGGCCTTCTTCCTGCTTTTCGGCCTCGATGTGCACGACCGTCGGCTTGGCCAGCTTGACGACCTGCTTCAAGATGTTGCGGGCCTCGAATTCGGCCGCCCGGAGCGCCAGGTCGTCGTAGGCGCGCTCGCGCTGTTCTGGCGTGAGCGCCTCGTCGAAGCCGTCCTGCGCGATCGCCGGAGAGGTGGCGAAGCAAATCACGGCGGCCAGCGCCCAGAGGGCGATTCCGCGGCTCACTCGGTGCGCTGAACTCCGCATGACGTATTCCCCTTTGGAGGCGCAGCAACAATGCACGTGCCGAATGCCGGTTTCGGCCGTCGCGGTCGCGACGCCATCCGATATTCTACACGTGCATTGGGATCATATCACATGATGACGCGGGAAGCTGCTGGGTATCCCGCTTCGCAGAGAGATTCCGCCGCCTCCCGCGTCGCTTGTTGATCCGTTAGGACGCGTCGATCTCCAGTTCGTTGATCGACATATCCGAATCGCCGCCTGAGGAATCGAACACCCGGCCCCAGTCGACGTCGCCGCCGCGGGCGCCGCCGCTGCGTTCCAGCTCGCGCTGGCACTCGATGCACATCGTCGCATAGGGGAGCGCCCGCAGCCGGGCGATCGGGATTTTTACGTTGCAGCTTTCGCAGAGGCCATATT
>JALHLM010000179.1:3812-10679 GCA_022844585.1 Pirellulales bacterium
CATCTGCTCCAGCGCGTTTTCGATCAGCGCCAGTTCGCGGCTTTCCACTTCGGCCAACTGCGAATTGATTTCGTCTTGAGCCGAATCGAGGGCGGCGTCAACGACGTCGCCCGAGGTTTGCTTGCTCAGCTCCTTCAGTTGGCTGAGGTCGCCTGCCAGGGCCTGACGCAGCGCGTCGCGCCGTTGAATCAGGATCTGGCGCATGGTCATCGTCGAATCTTTGCGTGTCATGATTGCCTCGCCTCTGTTGTCCGATCTCAGCCCGCGTCGCGAAGACCCGTCCCGCGCGTCAAGCTAAACTTCGAACGACCCTGTTCGTAGCCTTGGACCTCGTTCCGTCCGCCTCCACTTCGACCGATTTTTCGGTCTGAGTGGTCCTCGCGGCACACCAACTATAGTACGGCTGGCAACCTGGAGAGTTCTCGAAAGTTAGCCAATCGCACGGTTTGTCAATACCGATTTTCAGAAATACCCTATCTCGTTATCCACATGTACTTTGCGCGAAATCACGCCCGTGGCGTCTCCCAGCGCACCGGACACGAGGACGGCGATTTCGGCGACCGGACACTTTCGCGGTTTAGGGCCGTTGGGGCTCTACCCAGGGCATTTGCCTCGCAGTGAACCGCGTCGTGATGCAACCTTTTTCTCGGCCGAGGAATAATCGGCAAAGTCGGCGCATTTATCCAGCAGTTTTTGCCGGAGCCCTCGGAACAGCAGCGTTTTCCGCTGCTTTCCGCGAGCGACCTTCTGATGCGCAAGGTCAATCCCAGGTTCCCCTTTGACCTTGGGCCAGCTGCGACGTAGCTGATTATGGGGCATTAGCACCGTCGCGCGGGGCCGGCCGTCGGCCATGCGCGGGGAGTGCGGTGGGGCATTTTGCACAGGACAGGTCTGCAATGTCGCAGTTAATGGAAGCCGCCGAGCAATCGACCGTATTGGGAACTCCTGCCCGCGAGTTGGCGTTTCGCGTCCATACCCGACATAACGCCGGGGACTCGCAGGTGGTGATGCTGTCCGGCCAAAAGGTCTCGGTGGGGTCCGATCCCGGCTGCACGCTCCGGCTGGCGGGCGCCAACGTCGCTCCTTGCTATTGCCTGGTCTTGCGCGGCGAAGCCCAGGACGTGGTTCGCAGCATGTCGCCCCGGGCGCGGTTGAACGGCGTCGAGTTCCAGGACGCCTCGCTGCAATCCGGCGATCGGCTGCAGTTCGACGAGGTGGAGCTGGAAGTGCTGCCGGCCGCGACCCAGGATTTCGACCGCGCGGAACCGACGGAGAACGCGCCGCGGGCCGACGAACAGTTCGCCCAACGCACGGCCGAGCTGGACGCACGCCAGGTGGAAATCGAGCGCCGCGAACAAACGACTTTGGACCTAGAGGGCCGGCTGGCCGGCGAGCGAACGGCGTTGGAGCTTTGGCGCAATGAGCTTGAGCAGCAGAAACAGGCATTGGAACAATCCCGCAGCGAGGCGGAGCAATCGGCTCGCACGTTTGCGGAGGAACAGGAACGCCGTGTTGCGGAGCTGAACGAACAACAATCGCAAAACGTGGCCGAACGGGCGTCGCTGAAAGGCTGGCGCGGCGAACTGGACCAACAGAAAAGCGAGCTCGAAACCCAGCAGGGGGAACTAGCTCGCCTTTTGGCGGACCTGGAGCCGCGGCGTCAAGAGTTGGAGCGCCTGGCCCAGGAGTTGGAACAAAGCCGCGCCACGGCGGAACAGTCGGCTCAAGCGCGCACGGAGGAAATGCAGCGCAGTGAGGCGGAGCTGAACGAACGGCTATCGCAAAACGCCGCCGAACGGGCTTCGCTGAAAGGCTGGCGCAGCGAACTGGAGCAGCAGAAGCAGGAACTGGATCAACGCCTCGCCGAAGCGGAGCAAGCCGCGCAGGGCAAGGTGAGTGAAGTTGAACGTCGCGCCACGGAGCTGAATGATCTGCAGGCCCGGCTGGAGGGCGAGCGCTCGACGCTGGAGAGCCTGCGCCACGAGCTGGAGCAACAACGAAATAACCCCTCGCAGCAAAGTGCCGGCGGGGAGTCATCCTCGGCGGACGCGGACGAGCAGCGGCGTCGTGCCAGCGAGTTAGACGAACGGGAAGCGCGGCTGAACAACGAACGGCTTGCCCTGGAAGAGAGCCGCCGGCAACTCGACCAGAGCCGCGGCGAATTGGCGAAGGATCGGGAGACGTTCGGCGCGGATCGCGCCAAGTGCGATCAATCCCGCGCGCAACTCGACGAGGTGCAACGGCAGATTGATTCGTCGCGCCGCGAACTGGAACAGCGAGGCGAAGAACTGCAGCGACAAAAGGCGGATGCGGAACGATTCGCCACGGAAATCAGCGAACGCACCGCGGCCGCCAAGACGCTGCTCGAGGAACAAAAGGCCGCGCTGGAAAAGGAAAAAGCGACGCTGAAGCTCGAACAACGTCAACTCGCCGTCGAACAGCAAGCGCAGGCCGAAGCGTCGGCGGCGCTGCTGCAGGAGCGCTCGGAACTGACCAGCCAGCGCCAGGCCGTTGACGAGACTGTCGTCGACGCGGATCTGCAAGACGTGAAAGCGGCTTGGGCGGAACTCGAAGCGGAGCGCGCCCGCTGGGACGAACAACGTCAACAGTGGGATGAGGAATGCGCTCGCTGGGAAAAGGAAAGTCGCGAGTATCAGGCCGAACTGGAACGGCGCGAGGCGGAATTGGAGTCTCACGGCGAACGTCGGGATGATCGGGCGGCCGGGTTGTCGACCGCGCAGCTATTCCGCCGGCAGGAGGACGAGGTCGAAGCGATCGAGGTATGCGAGCCGGAACCGCGTCGCGAACGCGCGCCTGCCGCGGCCGAACATCACGAGGAAGACGGCTCGATCGACGCCTACATGCAGCAATTGCTGGAACGCGCCGGCGCTAACCCGCGCGGGCAAAACGGCAAAGAGGGCTCGTCGCAGGCCGCGTCGGAATCCCACCGCAGCACTCCCACCAAGGCCACGCCACAGCCGGAAGTCGAGCCGGTTGCAAAACCGGTGCGCCGGCCCGAGCGCCCGAAAGTGCCGGAAGTGGCCGTCGATTTGTCGACGATGCGGGAGATCGCGAATCAATCGGTGCGCGGCGCGCTGGATCGGCATTCGGAGCGGAAGACGGCGCAGCGCCGCTTGAATCGCATTCTGGTCGGCGGCGGCGCGTTCGCCTTCGGCATGATCGTCTGCGCCGCCCTCGGTATCTTCCCCGCGGTGACGTCGGCGCTCGCGGTCACCGCGGCGGCGGTTGGCTTCCTCGGCTGGCGGCAGTACCACGCCAGCCTGCGCCGGATGGACGCCGCAGCAGGCAAATCGGAGAGTAAGGCTCCGGAACCGGTGGCCGTCCCGGTGATTCCTGAAGTAACTCCGCCGACCGATGTGGTGTGAGTCTCGCATTTTTTCACCGCGGAGACGCAGAGACGCGGAGGGGAGATGGAAGTTGGGTGACGTCGCAAGTGCGTGCAGTCGGTTTCGGTTGGCCGTTAAACGCACGCCGTCTCAGGTAGATCATTTCCGCTTCGGCGGGTGGAACGACGCGATCGCGATTGCGTACGCAAAGCCAAACTCCGTCGGCCGCCCCTTAGGGGCTACAGGTTTTTCTGTCGCAGGTTTCCAGGGGTTCGCTTCGCTCACCCCTGGCTTCTAACGGTCGCCCCGTTGGGGCTTCACCCGGGGCTACTATCGGTTTCCCCGTTGGGGCTTCATTTCGGCTTGCGCGAAAAGCGATGCGTGACGGAACCAGAGCGTACTAGGCGTGGTGGCGGCGACGTTCGGTCTTGGCAATAATTGCGCTATGCGTTGCGAATCCGCGCTGGGGTTTGCGGCATCCAAAGCGTACTGATGCCAACCTAGAGGAGACCGAGATGTCTGAAGCAGATTCCAGTTCCGCTAAGCCTGGCGCGCTGCAGCGCAGTGATGAAGAGTGGCGACAAGTGCTCACGCCGGAACAGTACAGCATCACCCGTAAGCATGGCACCGAGCGGGCGTTTACGGGCGAGTATTGGGATCACCATGAGGCCGGGGTCTACCGCTGCGTGGCCTGTGGGACGCCGTTGTTTGATTCCGGGACGAAATTCGATTCCGGCAGCGGCTGGCCGAGTTATTTCAAGCCGGTGAGCGAGGCGAATGTGGCCACGAACACCGATCGCAGCCATGGAATGGTTCGCACAGAGGCGCGCTGCGCTGCCTGCGACTCGCACCTGGGGCATGTCTTCGATGACGGCCCGCGCCCTACCGGGCTGCGTTATTGCATCAACTCGGCGGCGCTGAAGTTTGAGGCGAAAGAGGCCAAAGAGTAGGCGATGTGCTTGCCGGGGATTCACCACGGAGAGCACGGAGGACACGGAGGGGAGAAGTTTGAAGCGTTCAGTTTTCAGTATTTGGGTACATCTACTTCATTGAAAATTGAAACTGAAAACTCCCCCCTCTGCGTCTCAGCGCCTCTGCGGTTCAAACCTAGAAACACCCCTCCGTGTCCTCCGTGCTCTCCGTGGTGAATCCGCTCGGAAATCGCCATTTCTAAATCGATTCGCTATCGCAACTGCGGGTGCAGTTCCGCGGTGCGGATTTCTGAAAGGATGCGGTGGGTTAGGGCGAGGTCGAGGAGTTCTGCCAGGCTTTCGACGCCGAGCTTGCGCATGATTGAGGCACGGCGCATTTCGACGGCGCGTTGGCTCAGGAACAAGTGTGAGGCGATGATCTTGTTGGATTCGCCGGCCAGGATCAGCGACAGCGTTTCGCGCTCCCGGCTGTTGAGGCGGTTGATGCGGTCGTCCAGGCTGGTGAACTCGTTGTCGCGGCGGCGCCATTGGGCGTCGAGTTCGATCGCTTTGCGAACTAACTCCAGCAGCGATTGGCGATCGAATGGCTTTTCCAGGAACTCGATGGCGCCGGTTTTCATGGCGGCCACCGCGGTGGTGACGTCGGCGTGGGCGGTAATGAAGATTACCGGCAGCCGCTGGCCGTCGTGAATCATCCGCTCGTAGGTCTTGAGGCCGTCCTCTTCCGGCATGCGGATGTCCAAGAGCAGGCAGCCGGGCGTATCGCGATCGTAGGCGGCGCGAAACTCCGCGCCGCTGGGGAAGGTGCAAACAGGAAAGCCGAGCGCGGACAGCAGCGCCGTCAGCGATTCGCGCATCTGACGGTCATCGTCAACGACAAAGACTGTCGGCTGTTTCGGTTCGCGGATGCTCATATTCATGGAAACAGGGAAGTGAAAAACAAAACTTGGCCCCCGCGCCCACCGACGAGGTCGCCCAGATCCGTCCCAAATGTTGCTCGACGATCGAGCGTGAAATCGATAGCCCAATGCCCAAGCCGTTGGCCTTGGTCGTGTGGAACGGCTGGAACATGGCGTCCACCAGTTCCGCCGCGACGCCTGGTCCGTTGTCGACGACGTCGACCTGAGCGAAGCCGTCGGCTTCCGTGGTACGGACTTCGATCCGCCGCTCATGGACCGGCGAAGCTTCCAGCGCATCCATGGCGTTCTGGAGCAGATTGACCAGGACTTGCTGGACTTGAATGCGATCGGCGGCCACGACGAGCGGTCCCGACGTCAAGGTCGATTCGCACTCGACTTGTCGCCGTGACATTTCCGGCCGGCAAAACTCGATGACTTCCCGCACCAGCGCGTTCAGGTCGAGCGGGTTCCGTGAGCCGCGTTGCGGCTGGACGAAGTTGCGCATGCCGCGGACGATTTGGCCTGCCCGCAAGGCGGCCTGTTGAATCTGCCGCGCGTGATCTCGTAGTTGGGTTTCGTCCACGTCGGTTTGATCGAGCAGGACGTCGCTGGCCTCGGCGAAATTGGCGATCGCGGCCAACGGCTGATTCAGTTCATGTGCCAGGCCAGCCGTGAGGTGTCCCATGGTGGTAATTCTAGAAGCGTGCGCGAGCTGCGCCGCCAAGTGTTGCTGGCTGGCCTCGGCCCGCTCGCGTTCGGCGATTTCGCGCCGCAAGGCCATGTTCGCGTCATCGAGTTCCTCGGTGCGGAGCGCGACCCGCGCCTCCAGTTGTTCCACCTGCGATGCAATGGCTCGGGTCGCCGGTCGCACGACGAAGCTGCCGAGGCCGAGCAACAAGAGGATCACTCCGGAATCGATCGAAAGCGCACAGAGCCGAAGACGCGTGACCTCTCCAGCGGCGGCTTGTTCCAACAGTTTGACGATGCCGTCCATGGTCGGTAGATAGCGTCGCTCGTGTTCCAACACAATCGTCACCAGATGGGCGACGTCCGGATCGGCGGCGGTAGCGCTGAGTCCCGTCAGGCGATGGGCTGCGTCGTGCATGGCCTGCCAATGCGGCTGCAGGGCGTGCCATTGTTCGTCGATCTCGGGGGTGTGAATCCGCGCGATGCCGATCGACGCGTCTCCTTCGAGCAACGCGCGATGGCCGGCGACCCATTGATCCAACGTCGAGCGAAGCTCGACGCGCCTTAGCTCGCGTTCTGCCTGCGTGGGCGCCGCCTGAAAAGCCAGCGACGCCTTGGTGAGCTTCTGGCTCAGCATCCGCTGCCGGCCCGCCACATTGATCACGGGGGCGAACTCGCCGAGGTGCTGCAACAACGGCTGCACTACGACTTGGTCCAAGCCCACCAAGGCTGCCACGGCGACCAACACCAACAGGTAACGGACGCTCAGGCGGCGAACGAGGCGATCGGCGGTATGGGGAAGGAGCGATTCGGACATGAGCTCAAAAGGCGTGGTCACGGGCACCATCGACTTCGGTATCGCGCAACGCGATGCTGAGTGTACAAGTGTAGAAGAAAATTACGTTCCAAAGCACACCGATCTGGGTGGTTTGCCCCGATTTCGGGTGGTTTTCCATATCGCATCTATCCTGATCGTCATCCGTCGCACTTCGCTTGCTTAAC
>JALHLM010000180.1 GCA_022844585.1 Pirellulales bacterium
CGCGGGGAACTTCTCCGGCGGCTCAGCGAGCGCACTTCGCCGGCATCCTGGCCGCGGCCCCCGAACTGCCGGCTGTGATCTACAACAGCCCCTACTACGGGTTCGAGACCAAAGCGGATTTGTTCTTCGATCTGCGGCGCGAGTTTCCGAATCTCGTCGGCTTCAAGGAATTTGGCGGCGCGAACGCTCTCAGCTACGCCGCCGAGCACATCACTCACGCCGACGACGATGTCTTGCTGATGGTGGGCGTGGATACGCAAGTCTGTCATGGCTTCATTCGCTGCGGCGCCATCGGTGCGATCACGGGAATCGGCAATTGCCTGCCGCGCGAAGTGCTACACCTGATCGCGCTGTGCCGCCGGGCCGCGGCCGGCGACGTGGCGGCCCGGCGCCTGGCTCTGGAACTGGAAGCGGCCCTCGCCGAGTTGTCGCGTTTCGACGCAGGGCCGGACTTGGTCCTGTACTACAAGTATCTGCTCGTGCTGCTCGGCGACGCGGACTACGAACGGAACCTCCATGAATCCGATCAACTCTCACCCAGTCAAAAGCGCTTCGCCCAGACGCAACTCGAACTCTTCCAGCAGTGGTGGAGCCGCTGGCCAGGCCAGGAGTAGCTCATGGCGCGGGCCCGAATAGCACTAGGCGACGCCCGACGCCCACGCCGAAAATCGCGTGACAGCGTAGCGGCCGCCAGCTAGCATTCGTCTTGCAGGCGTTAATCGCGTATGCACGAGCCGGCAAAAATTTCGGTCCACTCGCGATCCACGGATTCCTCCTTAGACTCGATTCGGGAACAGAGGTCTTTATGCAGCTTCGGTCAGCGGCACAATCGCTTGTCTTCTGGACAGTCGTGGCGTTCGGATGCTGGGGGCCGGCCCTCGCGGACGAGCAACCTGTGGCCGGCCAGCGCCAAGACCATCCATCGGACGCCCCCAAGAAGCCGCTCAAGGTGTTCATCCTGGCCGGGCAGTCGAACATGCAGGGGCACGCCAGCATCTCGACGTTCGACTCGATGGCCAGCGACTCAAAGACGGCCCCGCTCTTGAAGGAGATGCTCGGACCGGACGGCAAACCGCGCGTGTGCGAAGAGGTGTGGATCTCGTCAGTCGGTTGCCTCGGCGACGCCTACTCCGACCTGACAGAGGCGAAGGGCAAGCTGACGGCCGGGTTCGGCGCCCCGGAGAACAAGATCGGGCCGGAGTTCACCTTCGGCCTAACGATGGAGAAGCGGCTTAACGAGTCGGTGCTCCTTATCAAGACGTCGTGGGGCGGCCGAAGTCTGCACACCGATTTCCGCCCGCCGAGCAGCGGCGAGTTTGCCTGGAGCGAGGCCGAGCTGGCACAGAAAAAGGAGCGGGGAGAGGACATCAGGAAACTGAAGGCGGAGAAGGTCGAGGCTACCGGCGTGTACTATCGCGAGATGATCGCGCATGTGCGGAAGGTACTCAGGGACATCAAGCGGGTGGCGCCCGACTACGACGACAAGCAAGGCTACGAGCTGGCCGGGTTCATCTGGTTTCAGGGGTTTAACGACTATGTCGATGGCGGAGTGTACCCCGAACAGAACAATCCCGGCGGCTACGACCTGTATGCGAACTTGCTCGGCCACTTGATCCGCGACGTGCGGAAAGATCTGTCGGCCCCGAAGATGCCGTTCGTCATCGGCGTCATGGGCATCGACGGCATGAGGGGCAACAAGAACGCCCCGATGATGCACTTCCGCGAGGCCCAGCGGAAGCCTGCCATGCTCGACGAGTTCAAGGGGAACGTGTTCGCTGTGGAGACGGCCCCGTTCTGGGACGACGACTTGGAATCGCTCGCAATGCGCAGGGAAGAGCTTGAATACAGGCTCGAGCAGGAGTTCAACAAGGAGCCGAAGCTTGACGAAGAGGCGAAAGACGCCGCGCGGAAAAAGGCCCTGACGGAGCATTTCACCGCAGACGAGCTGAATCGCCTGACGGCCGGGGTTTCTAACGGCGGCTACCACTATCTCGGCGCCGCGAAGATTCTCGCCCCGATCGGCGCGGCGTTCGCCGATGCGCTCGTGCCCGCCGCGGAGCAAAACACGCCCCAGCCGGCGGAAATGGCCGGCTACCTGCTCGTGCCGCACGAGCAGGTCGACAAGAACTATAACGCCGGGTTCTCGATGTACGTGGCGGCGTGGCCGCTGTTGAAAAACTACCCCGGACAGGATTTTCAAAGCGGACTTTTCGGTACGTGGATGTTCGCGCAGTTCGACGGCCCGGAACCCAAGAATCAATACTCGGACATCGAGGGTGGCCTCGGCTGGTGGCGGGACACCCGATTCGCTACCGAGACGCCTAAGTTCATTATGGGTGGCGTGGCGCTCAATTTCATTGAGTGGGCGAATGGTCCCGGCGCGGGCAAGGGTCGTGACTGGTCGAACCCAGCCGGCCACTATGCCATTGCGCAACTCAGTCCGTGGGTGCTCTGGCCGCCGGACGGGCTCAACCTGAAACAGGGGACGTCTGGCGAAATGTTCGGGTACGGGTATTTGCCGCTGCCGTTGACGAAGCCCAAGCAAACGACCGCCATGAAAGACGTGCCGACCGGCGACCAGTGCTGGACGTTGTTCTTGAACACCGGCAATTTCAAAGGGCCGGTCACGTGTTTTTTGCCGTACTTTTGGTCAAGGCCGTCGGTCGAGAATCCAAAGCTTGCCGGGCAGTTTCTCGACAGCCGGCCGTCCGAGCCGAACAAGGCGGTGCAGATGGAAACCCAGCATGTGCCCGCATTTATCTCCCAGGATGCGATCGGCGTCACCTATGCCCGAGTCGCCCCCACGCTGTTTCCGGCGACAACGGACGGAGACGCTCCGCTTATCCATCGAATCACCGCGTACCAAAAGGCGGCTCTCTGGGATGACGTGAAAGCGTGGTTCGACGGTGGCAACGAGGCGTCCGGCAAGATTGACGCCCAGGCTTCCGCTGTCCACGTCTTCAAGGGCGGAGGGGGCGCGACCTGGGAAATCTACTTGCCCGACGCGCCGGGAGATAGCAAAGTGCCGCTCGCTTGGAGTTCGTTCGCGACGCCGACCGCGCTGGACGAGAATACCTACGGCTATCGTTGGGCGACGGAGGCCGTGTCCAAGGACGGCTCGCTCGTTACCTTGCCCGAATACTACCGCTTGGAGAAGCACGAAGGTGACCAGCCTCGTTGGGTGGCGATCCCTGGCCAGGAAGTTCCCGCCGCAACTGGTTTGGCGCGGGCAGAATTTCCTAAACGACTTGGCACTGAGCGGTCGCCCTATGTGACGCCGGATGAAGCGGAGAGCTCTTGGAAGCAGCCCGGCCCAGCGGCGGGGCCTTTCGAAGCAAAGTTGGGGGACGGCAGCGTCGTGACCTATTACTGGTACCGGTTTGCCGATCAGCCGGCGCTGCTCAACGCCGATCTGACTGCCGATGAACGCGAGGCGGTTCAAAAGCGGGTCGAGTTACTTCACCGGCATTGGACCAAGGATCGCGAGTATCTGCCGCCGCCAACCGTCGGTAAGCTGGCCGACCTCGATCCAGCGGTCATCGTCACACCACCGCAGGGCCTGGAGTTCGGCTACGTGCCCATCGTCACGCGTCAGGCCGCCGCCGAATAACGGCGCCTTTGCTTTAGTTGAACCTACCTGGGCTGGCAAGAGTCGCTCGCGCAGTTGGCGCATCTGGTGGATGCCGGAGATTCCGGATGAAGGGTAGCGGCGACGCTATCTTTATCGCCGAACGTGCGGCGACTGGCGGTACTCGACCATCCGGAGCAAGCGGGCTATATTGCCGGCCAACTCATTCCGCTCCGCAGGAGGCGACACGCCATGGCCACGGTTCCGCCGGTGACCGATCACATGGTCGAGCAGGTGCTGGTCGTGCCGACGGCCGTCTTTCATCGCCTGGGCCATTTTCAGGGATTTTCCCGCGATTCCGCGCGGTATCTTGACGAACTGCTCTCGCCGCGCCACACCCGGTTCATGGTCCGCGCCGAAGCCGAGCGCGACCCTGAGTTCAAGCAGTTGATTCCCTACTGCGTGTTCCGCCACACCGATGACGCAGGCGTGCCGCACCTGTTTCAATACACCCGCGGCCGCGGCCAAGGGGAAGCCCGACTGCATAGCAAGCGGAGCATCGGCGTCGGCGGGCATATCTCCTCACTCGACGGCGGCGCGGCTGATGGCGATGACCTGTACCAGGCCGGCCTCGCCCGCGAGCTGGAGGAAGAAGTGGTGATCGACGCCCCCTTCAAGATGCGGTGCGTGGGACTGATCAACGACGACGAAACCGAAGTCGGCCGCGTCCACCTGGGCGTGGTCCATCTTTACGACCTGCAGCGACCGGCCGTCGCCTCGCGCGAGACCGACATCCTGGAAAGCGGTTTCCGCCCCGCTACGAAATTACTCGCCACGCTCGATCAATTCGAAACCTGGTCGAAGATCTGCCTGGAAGCGCTGTTCGCGCGCCGGTAACACCTCGCTCGGGCCTCGCGGCGCTGCGCATACTCAGTTTTATTCTGTGAACGTGGGTGCCTGGGGCTGGGGCGAGAATGCGAAATCGCATCGTCGTCTGCGCTGGGGCATCGTGGCGGTTGGCAACACGCTACACGGAAGCCCTAGCGCGCGGGACGTCGCTTGCCACGCTTTTTTCGTCCCTGCCCCAGGCACCCATCGTCGGGCTTGCGAAATCCGCAGCTACACAACTCAAGCTTTGCGGCGCACATGGTGGACCCAGGCCGGCGGCAGGTTGGTCCAGACGAGATCGCGGTGGATCTCCTGTTCGTTTAGCAGCGCCTGCATCGTCGCGGCGATGCCCCGCAGCCGGCCGCGCTCTTCGCGGCCGCTGACCAGGGCTTTCAGGCCGCGAATCCACACGTACTCGAAGAACGACAACACGCCCCCCACGGCGAGACGTTGCCGCATGACGTCGAGCAGTCGGCGCACATCCTCCACGGCGAAGTTGTTGAGCGGCAGTCCCGACACGATCACGTCGTAGGCCGGCTCCCGCGGCAACTCCTCCACGCTCTGATGAAACAACCGCATCCGCGCCGCCGCGGGTCGAAATTCCGGGTCGTGCGCCATCCGCTCCCGCAGCCGCGACGCGAAGCGATCGTTCAGCTCCACCAGGTCGAGCGTATCGCTGGGCGCTAGCGCGCGGATCAGGGCGCACGTCACCGCTCCGGTGCCCGGCCCCACTTCCAAGATGCGGCGCGGCGCCGTCGATCCATTCGGTGGCGGCACGTACCGCCCCAAGGCCCGCGCCAACGCGCGACCGCTCGGCGCGATCGCCCCGGTAGTGCGATAGGTGTCGCGGAATTCGCGGAGAAATAGTCGCAGATCGCTGGTCATCAAGGACTCGTGTGCTGAAAGGCTCGCCGGGGCCGCCTAGCGGGAATAATCGGTACGGATCGCAGCACCGTCACGAGGCTCTTATTGACGACAGGCGGGACGGCATCCGGACGGGGCGTAAGCTACTAGTTGATGAGAGCGTCAGGGCGCCGCCGGACTCGCAACCCGGCCGGCGCGGCGCTTGGATTTCAATCCGACAACATTGATTCGTCACCCCGTCGCGGAGCTTGTGCGATCATGTCCAAATTACTGCCCATTATCCTGGTGGTTGTGGTTCTCATCGGGCAAGGGGTTGTGGCCTTCCTGTTCGTGCCGTCGGCCGCCGAGGTAGCCGCCGCCGCCAACGGCGAGGAAGCCGCGCCGGCCGAAGAGGAACACGAGGCGGCCGACGCCCACGGCGCGGCCGACGCCCATGGCGGCGGGCACGGTGACGAAGCCGCCGCGCATGGCGACGCCCACGGCGGTGGACATGGCGGAGGACATGGCGACGAGCACGCCGCCGAACCGCACGAGACGACCGAGGTCGACCTGGGGGGCTTCAAAATCACCGTCTTCCAGCCGGCCGCCAATACCACGCTGTTCGTCGATTTCCATCTCAGCGGCACGGTGAAGACCGCCCAGGCCGGCGAGTTCAAGCACCTCTACGAAGCCAATCAGTTCAAATTCCGCGATCAGGTAAACGTCATCATCCGCAGTTCCGGCATGGAGGATTTCACCGACGCCGGATTGGGGTTGCTGAAAAACCAGATTTTGGAGAAAACCAACCGCGCGCTCGGAAAGCCGCTGCTGATTTCGGTGGCGTTTCCTGAGTTCTCCTTCATCGAACAATAGGCGCGGCTGGCAGACTGGGTAAGCTACCCGGCCGTGCCAGCTCGTTCGCGGGAACGGATTCCCATGGCCGACGATTCCGAAAAAGTCAGCCAAGACGAGATCGAAGCGCTGCTCGCGCGCGGCAAGCAAGGGTCCGCGCCCACGCCAGCCGCGAAGGCGGCGCCCGCCGAAGACGCCGATAAAGTGCTCGGCCAGGGGGAGATCGAGGCCCTCTTGTCCTCGAAAAAAGCCCCGGCCGCCGCGCCGCCGAAGCCGGCAGCCGCGCCGCCCCCGTCCCCGGCGATCAGTGCCCCCGGCCAAATCGCTCCCGGCGATGTGGAACTGTTGTTGCGGCAGGCCGAGCAGGCTTTGGCCTCGATCGACGCCGCCGGCCCGTCGCTCCCCAGCGGCGCCACGGCGTTCAAGTTCGAGGACTTCACCGGCGCGCCGCCGTCGCATGAGATGGCCACGCTCGATCTGCTGCGCGACGTGGAACTGGATCTCAAGATCGAGCTGGGCCGCACGCACATGTATCTCGACGACGTGCTGCGGCTGCGAAAAGGTTCGGTCGTGGCGCTGGATAAACTGGCCGGCGACCCGGTCGACATCTACGTCAACGGTCGCCTGATCGCCCGGGGCGAAGTGCTGGTGATGAACGACAACTTCTGCGTCCGCGTGGCGGAGCTCGTCGCCGGCGAAGCAGCGGCGTGAGGAAATGATGAATGATGAATGTGCAGACTTGCCCAATTCATCATTCATCATTCATCATTCATCATTCATCATTTACCCCAGCGTTTGCCGCGCCGACGCTTCGATCGTTTCGCACAGTCCTTCCAGCGGCAGGTCGTCCGGGTCGAGGCCGAACGGTTCTTCGATGTCGACGGCCGCCATTTCCACGCCGAACACGAAGTACGCGGTGACCGCCATTACCGGGACGGCCCAGTAAGCGATGTCTTGCGCCAGCAAGATCGGCGTGACGAGCATGATCAGCGTGATGCCGCGATGCACCAGCGCGCGATAGGTCAGCGGGATCGGCGTGTTCAGGATCTTCTCGCAGCCCCCGCAGATATTCAGTAACTCACGGGCGTGGCGGTCGAACAGCCAAAGTTGCATGTCGTCGAGCTTGCCTTGTCGCCGCCAATCGGCCAATTCATGTTGGACCAGCGTGGCGATATAGAGCGGCACGTGCGCAGGCGTCTCGGTCGCGGATTCGAAGCCGGTGACGTCCCGCAGCCAGCGGCCGCCGCGCAAGTGCAACCGCAAGGCATGGCAGAAGCCGACGATCAGTTGCGCCCAGCGCGCGCGATCAGTGTTACTCAAGCTGTCGAGGCCCCGGGCCTTGACGAGCAGGTTGCGCGATTCGTTGATCAATTGCCCCCACAGCGACCGCGCCTCCCAGTAGCGGCGCTTGGCTTCGTTCGTGCGGAAGGTGACCAGGCTGCCGAGAATCAGGCCGTTCACCACCGACAGCCCGGCGTCCCATTTCGAAAGGGGCCCGGGATGATATTGCTCCTCGGCCCAGGCCACGACGGTCGTATAGACCGCCAGCACCGCCGCGAAGCCCAGCAGCTTGCGCGCGGCCGGAAAGCGGGGGGGCACGAACATCCGCCAGTGGACGATCATCCGCTGCGCCCCGGCGCCGCGGCGCCCAGCAGGCCACGAATCGCGTCGCAATAACTTAGTTCGCGGGCCAATCGCTCCAGCCCCGCCGCATCGTCGCTGCTGTGAGTTAGGCGAACCTCGCCCGGATCGCCCATCGGCAGTTGCACGCGCCGCGTGAGCAGATCGTAGACGCCGTACGCCACGTCGATTCCCGGCGTCAGCCGTCCGCGAAACTACTGATGCAACGTGGCCGCCGTCAACGCCGCGTTCAACGCCACCGACGACTCGATCAGCGCGCGGCGATACCCGGCGCGACGAGACACTTCGGCGCCGTGCGCCGCCTCCAGCGCCTGCGCCGCCGCGCGAACCGGTAACAACAAGCGGTCCACCACCGCGCGCAACGGATGCGACGAAGCCACGCCCAGATAGTTGGCCGGTTCCAGAAAGGCGTCCACCGCCGCCGTCACCGCCCCGCAGCCGCTATGGCCGAGCACCACGATCAGCCGGATCGACTCGCCCAAGTGATGGAGCGCGTAGTCGATGCTCCCCAGGCACTCGCTCCCCAGCACATTGCCGGCCACGCGGATGACGAACAGATCGTTGCAGCCCTGGTGGAAAATCATCTCGGTCGGCACGCGGGCGTCGCTGCAGCCGAGTACCACGGCGAACGGCCGCTGCGGCAAGACGCTCTCGCCACGCGTGGCCACGCCGAGGTCTTCCAGATCGAGTGGCATCAACAGCGTGTGGTGGCCGCCGCCAGCTTCCAGCGGATCGACCAGCGCGGCGAACTCGCGGTTTCCTTGCTCCAGCGCGCGCAAGGCCTCCGCGCCATCGGCCGGATACGGATGCTCCGCCGGCCGCGCCGGATCGTAACGATAGATAATGTCCAGCATGGTTCAGTCACCTGCCACGGCGAGAAGCGGGCAGCTTTTGTGGTCTGTCACGACTCCGTTCCCTTCGCAGTAACGCACAAGTGACGGCGTGAGTGGCTGGGGACGAGCGTACTCGCTCGCCCCCACCAGGAAAAGGCCGGCGCTCAAGGCTTAGGCCCAATGTCCAGCGCGCTGGGGGCGAATGCGTACATTCGACCCCAGCCACCCACGCTTCTCGCTGCGCTGGGCGTACCAGCGATCGACTTGGTACGGACTGGGAACGCGTGGCGCCAGCCAGCGGAAACGCGAGCATCACTGCGACACGCTCGTCGCCCACGACGACACTTCCGCCGCGGTTTTCAGGCCCCACTGCGCGAGCGCATAGGCCGCCACGATTGAAATCGAAAAAAAGGCGAACCAGGTGCAGGCGTCGGTCCAGCGCGTGGGGGCCAACCGCGCATCGGTACGGTGATAGCGCAGATAAAGCGCGCAACCGGCCAAGAGCGGCAACGTGGCCGCCTGCACGAAACCTCCGGCCACGACCATGAGCTTGGGATCCCCCAGCCAGAAATAGAGGGCCAAGCCGACGAGCGGATAGAGCATGCAAAACCGCCGCGTCCAGCGATCGCGCTCGGCATGGTCGCGGTAGCGCACGACGCCGGCCAGCCCGAGGAAATCGGCCGAGAGCCGGCTGTTCGAAGCCGAGGCCACGTACAGCGTCTTGAACAGCACCGCCCACACGCCGACGAGAAAGAAAATCTTGGTCCAATCGCCGAAGCTCGGCACGTACATCTGCGAGAGCGTCTCGATCATCTGCTCTTTTTCCGGGCGCAACTTTTGCCGGTACAAGACCGTCGCCCCCAGCACGTAAAACGACACGGTCGCCACCGTGAACACCACCATGCTCACCCAGGCGTCGAGATACATCACGCGCAACCAGCCGCGCGCACGCTCGGCCCAGGCGGGGTCGTCGCTGCGCGGACCGGTGAATCGCGCATAACCCTTTTCCAGGCACCAGTACGGGTAGGCATAGAGTTCACTCGCGCCGACGCCTGTGATGCCGAACGCGGCGAACGCCTGCGTGATCGCCGCGCTCCCCAAGCCGATCGCGCCGAACGAGAGCGCTTGATCGAGATCGGCCTGGCGCAGCGGAAAGCCCGCCCCCGGCAACATGCCGACGCAGATCACGGTGACCAGCGTCACGCCGGCCACCAGCGCTGTGGTGACGCGCTCGATGCGTCGATAGCCGCCGCTCACCAGCAGCGCCACGGCGCCGACGGCGGCCAGCAGCGCCCACGGAAAACTCGGGCTCTCGGTAATCACGGCCGACATCCGCGGCCAGCCGTCGGCCAGCCGCTCGGCCAGTCCTCTGGAGAACGCCGGAAACGCCAAATCAAGCGCCTGACCGACGCCTCCCGCCATGGCCCCCAGTTGCGCCACGGTGACCATCAACATGAAGAACCACCACCAGACCAGCCAGTGCGCCCCGAGCCGCGGCCCCGGCAGTTCGTTGAACGCGGCCAGCGTGGGCTTGCCCGAGGAAATGGCGTAGCGGCCCAACTCGATCTGCACAAACACCTTGATCACGCAGCTAAATAACACGAGCCACAGGAACAAGAACCCAAACTCCGCGCCGAGCGCCGTCGTCAGCAGCAACTCGCCGGAACCGATGATGCTCCCGGCCAAAATGATGCCCGGCCCGATCTTGCGCAGCGCCGCCCAGAGGCTTTGCGGCGGCGCCTGGATTGTCAATTCGCTGACGGCGTAGGGATTGAACCTGGCGGGATCGCTCATACGAAGGCGCGGACGAAGTGGGAGCGGCGCGTGCGGAAACGCCCTGTTCTAGCACGCCGCCCGCGCGGATGCCATGAGATCCGACCCCACCCCCTGTATAATTCGCGGGTGCCGAGGACAATACCGGGTTACACCCTCGACGACCCCGGAGGAGTAAGCGACTTATGGCTGACAAGGTGGCGTACCTGGGCATTACGTTTGACGATGTGTTGCTGGAGCCGCGGTT
>JALHLM010000181.1 GCA_022844585.1 Pirellulales bacterium
CCCGCGCAACTTCTGAAAGCGCACCCAGATATCGGTCTGGATGTACTCGACCAGGTGGCCAATATGAATATGGCCATTGGCGTAAGGGAGCGCGGCGGTAACCAAAATACGGCGAGGCTTCATGCGGGCCTATCGAGTCGGTGGCGGAGCCGGTCAATGCAGTGCGGCATTCTACCGGCCGGGCCGAAAATACGGGAGACGGCGGTTTGTAACTATAGCACGGGATTTGCCGGGTATTTCACCACGGAGAGCACGGAGGACACGGAGAGGGGAGATTTCTTTTTTTGAACCGCAGAGGCGCTGAGGCGCGGAGGAGATAGGAGAGAGGAGAATGGGGAGTGGGGAAGGATGGAGTTGATTGCAATCGACGCTTTCGCCGAAGACCAAACACCAAAAGTACTCCAGGCGAAGTTGCAAATGTCAATCTACAATCTCCGCCCTCTCGCCCTCTACTCACTCCTCCCACCTCTGCGTCTCAGCGCCTCCGCGGTTCAAAATGGCTCCCCTCTCCGTGTCTCCGTGACTCTGTGGTGAAAAATGGGACTCGCGTCGCCGTTGACCGGTTCGCCTGGATTTGCTATTTCCCCGCGCTGACGGCCCCGGTTCTCTCTTTTTTTGTTGCACGGAGGCAGGCCATGCGGAAGGCGTTCGCACTGCGGCTATGTGTAGCGGCGTTAATGGTATTCCAGAGTTTCCCGCTCCGCGCGGAGGAGCCGGACGCCGCGCGTCGTGCGGAATTGCAGCAGCGCCTCGACGCCAAGCTGGCCGAGTTGGAGGCCGTGCAGCGCGAGGTGCAGCAACTCCAACTGGAGCTGAACCTGCGGCCGCAGTTGATGGTTCACGTGAAGATGTTCGAGGTGAGCCTGACGAAGATGGAGCAACTGGGCATCCGCTGGGAAGACTTTCTAGTCGCGTCCAAGCCGGAACAGTCGCCGGGCGCGGAGACGTTCGGCGTCGTCGACCGAAAGGCTCTCGATGTCCTGTTTGCCAAGAACCTTGCCCGCGTAGAGGCTGATCCCACGCTCGTCACGGTCGTGGGACGTCCCGCCAAATTCCATGAAGGGGGCGAGGCCCCGGTCGGGAAGACCCCCGACGGCCAACTGAAATATGAACCCTTCGGCACGCAAGTCGAACTGCTGGGCACGCTGATCGGTAAGGATCGCATCCAACTGGAATTGACCGCCGAGCACTCGGAAATCGACCAGGCTCGGCCGATCGAAATCGACGGCAAGAAGTATCCAGGGCGGCGCGTCTCGAAGATTCAAACATCGTCGGTGCTGAAATCCGGCGAGTCCATGTTGCTGCCGGGACGCACGGAAGAACGCACGGAGGCGACCCTCTACACCGGCGGCCGCACGGTAACGCGGATCAACAAGATTCAATCGATGATGCTGGTGACCGTGGAGTTGATGGATGCGCCGTTGCAGGGCTTTTCGACCGTCAACTTACAGGGGCAACAGCCGCCGCAACCTGCGGGAACCGGCTACGCTTCGGGCGGCGTGCAAACGAAACTGGTTGCGCCGCAGCCGGTGCAGGAAATCGTCGAGGTCAACGTGCAGATGATGGAGCTGTCGCTCACAATGTTGCGCAATCTTGGCCACGATGTGGACGGCTCCCAGTATTGGATCAAGGCGTTTGGGCTGGAGGAACTTCATGCCGCGAACCCGGTGGTCGATGACTATGCGGACGTCGTGTTGATCCCGCCGTCGGAAGAACATGGGTTGACGATCGAAAAACACATCGGTCCGCTCCTGGAGAGCGGAGCGATCAAGATCGTGGGGCAACCCCGCGCGATTACGAACAGCGGTGAAGCGATTCTGATGGAGCTATCATCCCCCGGCACGCATCGCGAAGTGCGCGCCGTTCCGGTGGCCGTAGTCGCAAGAGATCCGAGTGCAATCGAAAAGTCCAAGTCAGCCAACGAATCGGCCGTCCAACCGGTCGCACCCGTGAGTCCTTGGGGATATCGACTGGAGATGACGCCGAAGTCGCTCGATGCCAAAGATCGCGGGATGGAACTCGAACTGAAATTCTCGCTTTGCGAGCCGTTGCCGGGGTCGAGCGCCAAGAACCTCGAAGACAAGACACCCGTCGTGGTCTCAACAACCGAGCGTGAGCTGAATGTCTCGAATGGAAGCGTGATCTTTCCTGGGCCGAAGTTTCGGCGCAGCCATCTTGAGATCGAAGGCAATCGCAAACGAGAATGGCTCGAAGAGATCGTTCCCGTATACATTGTGGTTGCGGGCCGGAAGTTACTTCCGGCGGCACCTCCGTCAGCCACGGCCTCCGAAGGCACGACGCGCAAGTAGACGCGGAGCGCGGCAAAAAACGTCTTCTTTAGAGCCGGGAACGTCAGTGACCGGAGCGCGCCCAAGAAACGCGCCGTCTCCGGCGCCCTCCGGTCACTGACGTTCCCGGCTCTTTTTGTATTCTGGCCACCGGCCGGCTGCCGTAGCCAGTTTTGCCCAACTGGATTAAACTACCTCGATTGCCTGGCCCGCTGGGGAGGTGGGTTTCGTTCCGGGTCTTGGAGGCCCTCATGGCCGAGCGGTCCTTCCGGTTGCTGCATGCTGGCGATTTCCATCTCGAACAACCGGCCCACGGGCTGACCGACGCGCCCGATCACCTGCGGTCGTTGCTCCTGGAGCTGCCGTATCGGGCGGCCGAGCGGGTGTTCGATCTCGCCATTTCTGAGCGGGTCGATTTCGTCGTCCTGGCCGGCGATCTCCTGGACGCTTCGTTGGCCGGACCGCATGGGCCGAAGTTCCTGTGCGAGCAGTTCGAGCGACTCGCTTTGAGAGGCGTGTCCGTGTACTGGTCGTCCAGTGGGCTCGACGCCGCGGAGCGTTGGCCGCACGGCTGCCGGCTGCCGGACAATGTCCATCGACTGGTCCGCAATCGCCAGGAAGCCTGCGTCTTCGAGAACGACGGGCAACCCATGGCGTGGATCACCATCCCGCCGCACGAGACGTTCGAGCGGCCCCGACTGCGCGGCATCCCGCTGGAGCGCGAGGAACTGCGGCACATCGTGGTCGCGCACGGCGAGTACGTGCCGTTCGACTTGGATGAAAAAGTCGACTACTGGGCGCTCGGCGGCAAGCATCAGCGCGAAACGGTCCGCGATTCCGACAGCGTCGCCCATTACGCGGGCACGACGCAGGGTCGATCCTTCGCCGAGCCGGGCGTGCATGGTTGCACGTTGGTGCAAATCACGTCGTTCGCGCCGCCGCGATTGAGTTTTCTGCCGACTTCAGCGCTAGTCTGGCACGACCTGACGTTGGAAGTGGACGAAACCACGACACGCGAAAGATTGGAACGCTTGCTCCGCGAACGGACCGCGGCGCTGGCCGTCGCGCAGCCGGAGCGCGATCAATTCATCCGCTGGACGGTACATGGCAGCGGCCCGCTCTTGCGGCGACTACGGCATGGCACGCTGGCCGCCGATCTGGTCGGCACTTTACGCGAGCAATTCGGCCGCACGCGCCCGGCGGTTTGGACAGAATCGCTGCGCGTTCGCGCGGCGGATGTGATCGGCACGACGAGCGAGGAGGACACGCTGCTCGGCGCGTATCTGCGCGAGTTGCGAACCTACCGCTTCGACACGGAACAGCCGCTTGATCTGCGAGAATACCTGCCGGAGGGCCGCACGCCGGACGCCTTAGGCGACGCGGCCTGGCATGACAGCGATCAGCCGCGCACGGCGTTGCTCGAGGAAGCCGCCGCGTTGGGCATCGATTTGCTCAGCGAACCGGAGGACTTGCCATGAAAATCCAAGAACTGGCGGTCTCCGGCTTTGGCGTCTGGCGCGATTTGAAACTCTCGGGCTTGAGCGACGGCCTGAACGTCTTCTACGGCGCCAACGAGTCCGGCAAGACGACGCTGATGCAGTTTGTCCGCGCGATGTTCTACGGCTTTTCGCCGGCGCGGCGCAAGCGCTACTTCCCGCCCGTGCATGGCGGGTTGCCCGGCGGCGCGTTGCGGTTGCAGAACTCTCAGCCCTGGACGCTCGATCGCCACGACTACGACGCCGAACTCGCGCCGCTCGGCAAATGGACGCTCGTCGACGAACACGGCCTGCCCGCCGAGGAGACGCGGCTGCGCGAACTCTTGGGCGGCGTCGACGAAGCCACGTACGTCAACATTTTCGCCGTCGGCCTGCATGAATTGGAAGAACTGCGTTCGCTGAGCGACACTGACGCCGCGGATTTGCTTTACAAGCTCAGTACTGGGCTCGACCGCGTGTCGCTCGTGGAAGTCATGCGCGAGTTGGGCGTCTCGCGCAACCGGCTGCTGGCGTCCGACGGCCGCGTCTCCCAGATCACGCAACTCGAAGGACAACGCGCGCGGATCAGCGGCGAAATCGACGAGCTCCGCGCGGCCGTGGACCGCTACGCGGAGTTGTCCGGCGATCAGCACGATTTCGATACTTCGGTGCAGCGACTGCAAGACGACGTCCGGCACTTCGAACGCGAAGCGCGACTACTCGAAGCCGCGGTGAACTTGCGCGAGAAATGGGTCGAGCGCCGCCGCTTTGCCAGGCAACTCGGCGAGTTAGGCGAGATCCCCAACTTCCGACCGCAGGTGTTGGAAGAGTTAGATCAGATCAACACCCGGATCGCGCGGCGGCGCGAGCGGCTGGCGAAGTGGAAATCGCGCCGCCGACGCGCGCGGCGACTGGCCAAGGGACTGCAAGTCAACGAGGCTTTGGAACGTCAGGCGCCACGCATTGCGGCGGCGGCGGAACAGCTGGCGTGGATCGGAGATCTGGAAAAGCAAGTTGCAACGCTGCGTGAGGAAGTCGCCCAACTGGCAAAACAGGCCGCAGTTGCCGCGGCGGCGCCGAAGCCGAAACCGGTGGTCGCGCAGCACAGCTACAAGACGCCGCCACAAGAGGCGATCGCGCAGTTGAAGCCACTGTCGATCGCGCTGCGCAAGGCCAAAGAGAGCCTGAAAGTGGCGCACGAGCAACATCGCGCCGCGGAGGCCGCGGCACAAAAGCTGGCCGCCATGCCGAAGCCATTGCCGATGCCGGTGATGCGCCCTTCGGCGAGCTCCATCGAAGCGGCCGGCGCGTTGGTGACGACGCTACGCAAGCGGATGCAACTAGAAGAGAAGCTGGAAAAGCTTTCGCTGCAGGAAGCAGAGATCGCCGACCAAGGGCGGCTGCATCTGGAGCATCGCGTGCTCTCCAGCAACATGATGATGGTACTGGCGGTGCCGTTTGTCGGCGGTTCCACGGCCGCGTTTGGCAGTCTATTCCTGGGCGACGACCTGTTCGGCGGGCATTGGATTGGCGCTTCGCTCTTTGGCGGCATCTGCGTGTTCGGCGCCGTCGCGGCCAAGAGCTTGATGGAACGCAGCGCAGCCGTCCGCTACGAAGAAGCCCGCGAGCAATTGGAGCAGGTCGAGAATCAAGCCTCGCGCCTGCGCACGGAGCGCGATCGCCTCGACGCGGAACTACCTGCTGGCGGCGGACCTTTGGCAGTGAGGCTCCGCACGGCGCAGGATGAGTTGGCCAAGCTACAAGGCGTGGTTACGGCGATCGAAAAACCTCACGCCGTACAGGGAGACGCCACGGTCTCGCGGGAATTGCTGGACGAAGCCATCGAAGCGTATCGCCGCGCCCGTAAGCGCTGGCGGGAAAAAGTCGCGCAACTCGATTTGCCGGCGAATATTCAACTCCGCACCTTGCGAGAGCAAGCCGAAGCGGAATCGAAGATTGTGCGCGAGGTCGTCCCCGAAACGCCGGATGTCTCGCGCCCGCTCGAATTGAAGCGCACGGAACTACAACAGCGGCAGCGCGAGCTGGAATCGATCGAAGAACGCCTCCGGCAACTCGTCGCGGAAACGGGCTTCGAAGCGGTCGGCGTGCGGCCTGCCGATCAAATCCGACAGCTCCGCGCGGAACTTTCCAGGCAGGACGACCTGCGCGTGCGCCGCGATCGCCTCATCGCTCGGCGGCGCAAGTTTGGCGTGCGATTTACCAAGGAACGACGGCGCTTGCGTCGTTCGCTCCATGCACGACGACGCTTGCTCCGCACCACCGGCGTTCTCCGAGAAGATGAACTGCGGCAATTGGTCGCCACGCATTCCCGTTCTTCGGCGCTGCGCCGGGATGCGGAAGCACTTGAACGGGAAGTGCTGGCGGCCATCGGCGGCGTCTGCACGTTGCCCGAAATCTCCGAATGGCTCGACGCGGAACCGGAAATCGATCTGGAAGCCCGCTGGGACGCCACGACGGCGAAGCTCCAGGAGGCCGAGCGGCAGTTGCGTGACTTGTACGAACGGCGCGGCCGGCGGGGCGAGCAGATTTCCTCGCTGCTGGCGGATCGACGCTTGCCCGCCAAGGTGTTCGAACTGGGGCTCGTCGAAGAACAACTGCGTCAGGCCATCGACCGGTGGCGCGTCGTCGCCCTGACCGGCAAAACGCTGGAGCAAGTGCGGCGCATCTTCGAGCGCGATCATCAGCCGATCGTGTTACGCGAGGCGTCGCAACATTTGGTGCGCCTCACGCGCGGCCGTTATACGCGCATTTGGGCGCCGCTGGATCGGCCGATTCTGCGAATCGACAATGCCGATGGCGAGACGATCGACGTGGAACAACTTAGTCGCGGCACCCGCGAGCAGATTTTCCTCGCCTTGCGGCTGGCGTTGGTCGCGGCCTACGCGCGGCGCGGCGTGCGATTGCCGATGGTGCTCGACGACGTGCTGGTGAATTTCGACCAGGACCGCGCCGCGGCCGCCGCCGAGGTGCTGCGTGACTTCGCCGCCGAGGGGCACCAACTGCTCGTCTTCACCTGCCACGAGCACATTTTCAAGCTGTTCAAGGCACTTAAGGTCGCCACGCAAGTCCTGCCCGATCATGTGGCCGCCGTCGTGGAACTGCCGGTGATCGAAGCGCCGCTTCCGCCCAAGCGCGTCCCACGACCTCGCGCGCCACGGAAGCCAAAGGAGGTCGTTGCGCCGCCGGAACCGAAGCCGTTCCCGACGCTGACGATCGTCGAACGCCCGGAACCAGCCCCGCCGCCGCCAACAGTTGTCGAGGAAGTGCTCCCGGAGATCGACTACTCAGCATTGCTGCAAGTGGTCGAGGCCGTCATCGAACCTGCGCCGCCCATCGAGGAGTTGTCGACAACGGTGTTACCGATCGTGGAAGCGCTGCCCGCGCCGATCGAGATTTCGCTGCCACCCAGCGAACCGCTCCCGCCGCGTCCCCGGCGCGTGCGCTATTTCAAGGACGATCGGCATCGCTTCACGTGGGAAGACCCGGTCGATCTGAAGCCAACCGGCGACTACTTCCTCGATGACGACGGCGACGAGGCGTAGTCATTCGCCTTGAGCGGCGCGGGCCAAGCGGCCGCCCGCTTGCTTCGCATTTCGACGGCCAGCGAACCGGCGCCGCTGAGCATCATGGCCTCGGCGCCTTCGCCTCGCTTGTCGGAGAGCGTAACCGGCCCCTCCCAGACAAACCCGACCACGCGGCAGGTGTCGATATCGAGCTGCATCTGCCCTTCGATCCGCATCGCCATGTGCGGTTCCTCGGGCGAGCGCGCCGTCATTTTAGCGTCCAACAAAGCGTAATTGCCGCGTGTCGTAGCGTGCGTTTCGCTGAGCGCCAACGTGAGCGACGCCACTTCGCCGACGGCGTCGCGAAATCCAAAAATTTCCCGCGCGATCTCCGGCGGCACGTCGATCGACTTCCCGCGGACAAATTCCCGGCCGTGCAGAAATCGTCCCAAAGCGTTGGGTCGCCCCACGGTGTCCATCGCGCGCGCCAGGTACTCGGCTTCTTCCTGGCTCGGCGTGCTGCCGTCGGACGAACTGACCAACAGATCCTGCCCGCTGCGCGTGATCGTGTACGTGCGCCGGGCGACCGGTTCGTCGATCGGCTCGGCGGGACGGTTGTCGCTGATCTGCGTTTCCTTCGCCACGTCGAACCGCACCGCCACCTGCGTAACAACGTCCTGTTGCATCGCCAGCACCTGCGTCCACCGGGTTTGCACGCGCTCCACCGATTTCACCGACTTGTACAACTCGCGCCCCTCGTGGCTGATCGTCAGCTTGAGGTCGATCAGAAAGTCGAGCTCTTGGCAGGACACTTCGCCGATCCGCGCCGGCACAAACCGGAACTGGCAGCTCTCGGCGGCCGTGGCCATTCGTCCGAGACTCATCGCCAGTAATACGACCAGCCAACGCCGATGGGCGAAAGCAACGAGCATGGCGAGGCTCCCAAAGTGATGTACGAACCGGCGGCGGCGGCGGGATGTTATCGCGAAATCGGGTTCGAAGGCAACGTCGACCATGGTTTTGCATTGAGAAAGCGCCGTTTGACGATAAGCCCAGGGAAGGCCTCCTTTAACTTCTCCATTGATAACGACTTCTAGGGCCTTCCCTGGGCTTGGCATCCACAGAGCTTTCCAGGGTCAATGGCCCATGCCGGCAACTATGGAGCATTTCCCGCGACGACGCTAAGATACGGCCGCTGTGTGAATTTGGGGGGATCGGCAAGAATCGCGGTCGTTGTGCGAATGGACTGCGAGTCGACCATGTAAAGCCGTTTGCTAGGAGCCGCAGCCCGATGAAATGCCCGAAGTGCGCGACGGAAGTCCAAATCGAGGCCGTCTATTGCCCCGCCTGCGGCGCTCGGCTGGACGAAGTCGCCGACGCGCGGCCGATGTCCGATTCCAACGCCGAAGGCAAGCAGAACTTCAACCAACGGGTCGAAGTCTCCCGGGCCAAATCCGACACGGCCGAACAGGAACTCTGGCAGGGCGGCTTTTCGCCACGGGCCATGGTCGGCCCGTGGATCCTCTGCGGAGTGATCTCGATCGTGGCCTTGATTGCCTCATTCTTCTTGATGCCCGTGCTGACGCCGGTCGTATGGATGGTCACGATTCCCGCGTTGCTGCTGCTCTGGGCCTGGCAGGGAATTCGCTACGGAATCCGCCGGCTGGGATTGCACTATCGCCTCACCAACCAACGGTTCTTTCACGAATCAGGCATCTTCCAGCGGACGACAAATCGCATTGAAGTGATCGACATGGACGACATCACCTTCGTGCAAGGCTTCGTCGACCGCTTCTTCGGCGTCGGGACCATCAAAGTCTCGTCGACCGACGTCACGCACCCGGTGTTGATGATCACGGGCATCGACGACGTGCAGAAAGTCGCCGGGTTGATCGACAACGCGCGCCGCGCGGAGAGATTACGCCGCGGCTTGCACATCGAGACAGTCTAGAAGAATGTAGGTCAGGCACCCTGGTCGAAGGCAAAAAACCCGGCGCAACGTACAACCGGGGCCACATCCTGAGTCGTTGCCGGCTAATTGCCTGACGAGCGACGTCGACGATTTGTCAGGCAATTTTCCGGCGCGGGTTTGGGGTGTTGGTGGGCGCTGGCTCGGTGCGAAGAGTTTCGACTTCGACCGGGGTGCCTGACCTACACTTGCGGCCCATCGAGACGGTTTAGCCGCGCGCGACGAGAGACGTCGACGATTACTTCGCGTCCGGCGCTTTGCCGTTTTCCACGGTCCAGTCGCGGCGCTGGCGCGAGGTGGGGATGTTCATCGCTTTGCGGTATTTGGTTACCGTGCGGCGGGCGACCGTGATGCCGTGTTTGGCGAGTTCTTCGACCAGGGCGTCGTCGCTCAACGGGTCGTGCTTGTTTTCGTTGTCGATGATTTCCTGCAGCTTGAGCCGCACCGCGTCCCAGGCCACTTCCTCGCCGTCGGCGCTGGTGGTACCGCCGCCAAAGAATCGTTTGAGCGGAAAGATGCCGCGCGGGGTCTGAATCCACTTGTCGTCCACGGCCCGGCTGACCGTGGTGACGTGGACGCCGACTTTATCGGCAATCTGCTGCATCTTCAGCGGCTCGATGTGCTCCGGGCCGCTGTTCAGGAATTCAGTCTGGTGATCGACGATCGCCTGCGCCACTTTGGTGAGCGTGTTGCGGCGCTGCTGGATCGAGTCGATCAGCCACTGCGCGCTGTTGATCTTCTGCTTGATGTATTCCTTGGCCTTCGCGTCGGCCTGGCCGTTCATCAGCATTTGGCGATAGTAGTTACTGATGAACAGGTTCGGCGTACGGCCGTCTTCGAGCCGCACTTTGTAGGAGCCGTCGGTCGCCTGCTCGATGAACACGTCTGGCGTCACAGAGGGAACGTACGTGTCGTTGAACCGCGCACCGGGCTTGGGGTTCAGCTTGCGCAGTTCCTCGCGGGTTTCCTGGATCAACTCGATCGAATACCCGGTCTTGCGTTGAATGACCGGCAGCCGGTTGTGTTCCAGGTCTTCGAGGTGATTGGCGATGATCGTCCGCAACTGCTCGTAGAAGGGCATCACCGACGTGAGTTGCAACAGCAGGCACTCGCGGAGATCACGCGCTCCGACGCCGGGCGGGTCGAGCTTCTGCACGACTTCAAGCGCCTTGCGCGCGAGCGTCAAACCGTTTTGGCCGGCGTCCGCGTCAACCAGGTCTTCCAAGCGGCCTTGCAAGTAGCCGTTCGAGTCGAGGCTGTAGATGACCTTGTCGATCATCGCCCGGAGCGGCACGTCCATCTCGAACCAGGAAAGCTGATCGCGCAAGTAATCGTGCAGCGACTGTGGGCGATCGACCATGTTCGCCATGGCGTCGTGCTTGCGGTCC
>JALHLM010000182.1 GCA_022844585.1 Pirellulales bacterium
GCCTTGGCTTGGGCGGGTGCCTGGCCGATGACATGGGTCTGGGAAAAACGATTCAGGTGCTCGCATTGCTGATCGCGGAAAAGCAGCGGACCCAGGAGCGACATCCGAGGCCGTCGCTATTGGTATTGCCGGCTTCACTGTTAGGGAACTGGAAGTCGGAGATCAAAAAGTTCGCTCCATCATTGCGCGCGGTGTTTGTGCATCCGTCCGAAATGCCGGCGGATGATCTAGATCGCCTGGCCAAGCAGACGGATCACCGGTTGGCCGGCGTCGACGTCGTGCTGACCACGTACGGGATGTTGCTTCGGCAAACTTGGTTGCTCGAAGTCGCCTGGCGACTGGCCGTACTGGACGAGGCACAAGCGATCAAGAATCCCGCGGCCGGCCAATCCAAAGCCGTCAAACGCATCAAGGCGGATGCGCGGATTGCGTTGACCGGCACGCCGATCGAAAACCGCTTGTCGGACTTATGGTCGTTGTTCGACTTTCTATGTCCCGGTTTGCTGGGTTCGCAACAGAAGTTCAAGGAGTTCGTCAAGCGATTGAACTCGCGTGAGCAAGACGACCGGTACGCTCCGCTACGCCGTCTGGTTGCACCCTACATCTTGCGACGAATGGGTCTGCCACCTGAGCGTCGCCGCGGGTCGCGTCGAGGCGCGCGTTGCCGGAACGGAACTGTACACGGTCGAAATTCGGATCGAAAAGCTGCCGCCGGCGAAATGGCGGGTGATCAAACAGCGGTCCGCGGGCAAGATCGGATCGCTGCTGGAATTGCTGCAAGGAAGACTGTCGGACCAGGTGATGCGAATCGTCACCGATCCAAAGGAGGGCATGTTCCCGCTTACTAAGGAGATCTCCTTCCGCTGCGACTGTCCGGATTGGGCCGGCATGTGCAAACACGTTGCGGCGGTCCTGTATGGCGTCGGCGCACGGCTCGACGTCGGTCCCGAATTATTGTTCCTGCTGCGCGGCGTCGATCACGAAGAGCTGGTCGCGGTCGACGCAGAAGCGGTAGTCTCCGATGCGACGTCTTCCGGCAAAAACAAGAGGCTTGCCGCTGACAAATTGTCCGACGTCTTTGGCATCGATCTCGATCCCGGCGACCATCCGGGACCGACCGCGCAAGCGCCGCCCGCCAAGAGCAAGAGGCCGACGACACGGCGGCGTGTCACGGCGACTGGAACCAAGAAAAACAACGCCGATTCCAAGACGTCCTCACGCGAGAAGTCGCCGCATACTGCGAAAACCTCCGCGGGAAGGAAACCCGTCAAGAAAAATGAAAGGCGATGACTGTCCCGCAAGACATTTCGTCGAATGCCGGTATTCATTGCGCACGTTCGACAATCAGTCCGTTCTCGATCACGCGAACACGTCCGCTGGCTGGGCACAAGTTCGGAATCAGTTTGCTTTTCGCTATCGAGCGAGATGGTCGGCGCGCCTTCAGTATATCGGGTGACGCGATTCCGTGATCCGTTGAGCGAAACCAAGGGCGCGCATCGTGCAATCTACCATGCGCGGCCGGTTGCATCGGCGGCCACGTCTCGGCTCACGCCGTTGCGCGCGTCGGTGCTCCCGACCGGGGTTCTGACGTGCTCATTGCCAAGTCCCTTCGGTCGACTTCACCGAAGCGCAATCTTCGGTAAACCACACCGGCGACTAGGTGGTCCCCACACGCGGATGAACAACCGAGTTCGGTGGTCCGAACTGTACAACATGTTTAGCCCCAGCTCACGAAATCTGGATTCACTTCAAACCCGCACCGGTCGCAAACCGGTCTAGTCCAGGACACATGACCTTGTTCGCAGTGAGGGCACGTGTCGCTGTCCAGGAGGAGTTTCAGGTTTGTGCCTAACCGCGCCCCACACTCCGGACATTGCGGCTGCCCAAGCTTGTTGTCCCATTCGCCCCAGCACCGGGGGCAATAATCATGCGGAAGCTGACAGAGTTCACCGTCGACAATATACCGGGCCGTTGTTGAATCACCGGAAACACGATAGGAAGCATCGCCTGAAGCGCATGCCAATCCAGCAGTGAGCAGCCGCACCGCCTTCTCCTTCTGAGAATCGAAAACGCGCAATTCCAGACTCATCTCCAGCGACAAGTAGTTGGGCAGTAGCGCCGCGGCTTGCTCAAGTGCCCTTCGCAATGTGCCCATTTCAGGTGATTCAATCCATGCGTCAAACTTGGCGTCCAATTCGTCGGCAATGGGATCGAGGTGCTCAAAGTCGTCGCGATTCATACTTGGCCCTCAGCGATCAGGAAGTTCGCGCAATTGTCGCCGCCTAAGCGACATTTTAGCGAATTGCTAGTGCCTCCCGATATAGCGCCACGCTCACGCGAGTGGCTCCAGGGCGCTCGCGACTCGTAGCAGCCATCCCCTCATTAGTCGCGGAGGAAGGGGCGTCGACAACATGGGCACCGGCCATCATGGCCCTGCAAGAGTGCCTTGAATGCTGACGGCTGAGGAAGCGTCATGATCGCGCGATAGGCCAGCGGAGCACGATGAGCGTAATGGCGGTAAGTGAGTCCGCCGACGGAATGGCCGAGAATCTCGATGGCCGACTCAGGCATCTGCGCGTCGTAGTACGTAGCACACGTCTTCCGCAGGTCTTTGAGCTCCCACGCTTCGCTCTTGCCCGTTTCTGGATTCTTCTTCGGTTGAATGCCGGCCAAGGTGCATAGTTCTTGAAACCGGCTGTTCGGACGTGAGCTACCTCCCAAGAATACCGCCTCCTCGCCCTGTGCGATGCTCGGGGCGATGCTCTTCAAATGAGCATGGACCACGCGATTCAGAGGTCGGTGGAATGCCTTACCGGTCTTAACCCGTCGATAGTACAACCAGCCCCAACGTGACTGTTCCTTGGTCTGGCAGTCCGGTGATTGCCGGCTCCACGAAACGTGTCGCCAGAGAATCGGCTCGTGCTCAGGCGTTGATCCCCATACGGTCCCCGTATCCATACCGTAGTTGAAGAACAAGACCAGTGCGCATCGCCAATAGTGGCCAATGGGAAAAGGACTGTCCCATCCGCGAGGGTGCGGCATGCGGTAGGTGGCGAAATAGAGCGCATTGATCTCGGCCTTCGTCAGGTAATGCCTTCCTGCAACGTCTCTTTGTTGCCGAGCCTTTGGAAATCGGGGCGGTGCCTCAATGAGTTCCTGGTCCCATGCCCAGGAAAGTACCGCCCGCAGCTGTTCACGCGCCTTGTTAGTCGTGCGGCCTGGATTTGTACCTTGCTCTGCCACCGCTTGCTCGTAGACCCAATCGAGGAATTCGCGAATCTGTTTCCGGCCAAGCCTTTCGATGGACACCCCGCCACCCCAATCTGTCCATTTTCGGAGCGTTGTTCGGTACTCAGCTTGTGTCCCGCGAGAAAGAGGTGTGGCCTTCAAGTAGTTAGTGACTGCAGACTTGAATGTCGTCGGCATCGGTGTGTTCCTCGCCGCCGGCGCTCACTTCGATGCTCGGTCCTCCGCGCGGCGGTATGCTGTGCGTCCAGCTTGTTTGCAGCCTTCGTCATGGGTCGTGGAATAGAGTAGGTCGCCTCGATCGAGAGGCGAACGTCGAGGATAATTGGCGTCCGCGTCGAATGCCAGCCTTTGATTCGTGGGGTGCTCCTCGGCGTGTCGCACCGCCGCAGGGAACCCGGTGTGTTGTATGGCGCCAGTGCCTCGGCCGGCTGATCCAGCAACTGCCATGGGCTTGCTGATGCCCTGGAATGCAGTCGTGCGCTCCAAGTCGTCGATCACCGACAACGCCGCCGAAGGGAGGGCATTTCGCGCCAATTCGCATTCTACGCGACGACGTCATGAAGGCTTTCAGTGCGCACGCTGCGACCCGGCTCGCACGTTCGCGGCATTCCTCAGTGTGGTCCACAATCAAATGAACCACACGATACGTTCAAGCCGTATACTTCGTCCCGCACAACGCACGAAATCGTCTGTGGAACGCTTTGAGAATGACTAACTTGCGCGCGCATCGAAGTGGCAGTCGGCTCGTTTCGCTCACTCCTTCGTTCACGCACCCACGTCGTCTTCTAGCGAATGCTCCTGGTTACATGCCAAGCGAATGTTGCACGTTTTGGTAGACTCATCAAAACTCAAGACAGCTTCACCTCGCTCGAGCTGCCGCAGCACCGCCGTGACGCGAAGCACGACGGACGAATGGTCGGTACCGTCACGAGTGACGAATTCCTCCACGACCGCTCGCAGGGCTCCGGGCGAAAGCTGTGAGTGAGGCACTTGCATGACGGACAGGGAAATGGGCAGGAATTGGCGACAATCGCATCAAATAGAGAATTCGGAATCTGCACCACGTTCCGGTGGCTCATTTTCGCTTTGTCTCGCGGACAAGCGGCGAATCCGCCAACGTAAACACTACGATCTCTTCTCCAGTGACGGTGCTGATGTCATGATGCAGGCTTAGCACCGTCGCGCCGGTGACTTCCTGGATCAAGGCTTCCATCACCGGGCGCGCGGTTTCGATCAGTTGCCGGCGCACCTGCTTGACCAAATCCCGACCTTTCTCGGATGGCAGCGATTTGACCAGGTGCTGTTCCGCGGCGGTTAGCACACCTTGAAGCCGGACAACTAGCAAGTCGTTAAGCAAAAAGGAGTGAATGTCCTTTGGGCCGCGCCCCATGTATTCCTGCTCGAATCGACTGATTCCGTCGCAAATCGCGGCTTCGACCTCTCCTTGTGTTTTCACTGTCGCCCCCCAAGTGGCGTTTTCGTGTCATATCCGGCAATTTGTTGCCGCCCATCCCGATCGAACATCTGCTCGTGGATCGATCAAAGTGTAACAGCGTTGCGCCAATCATTGCGATCGTTGCGGCGCTGGTTCTATCATAACGATTCCGCCGAAGCAGCGGGAATCTCCTTGCATTCAATCCTTGAGGCCCTATACTTCGGCTGTCAGGGGAAAGGCCGGCACTTCGGTGATGGCTGCTCCACTGAGTTTCTAGCGGATGACTTGATAAAGAACAGTTCGGCCTGGCCGGGCGGTTCGTTGGCGAGTAAGCCGGCCTGGCGGAGTTCCTCAAAGGTGCTCCGCCAGGCCGGCTTTTTTTGTGCTGTGACGTTTGACGAGCTTGTGATCTCCCATGATGAATTCCACTGCCGGTCCCCCGAATCCTTCGATGGCGCAGCAAGTCGCGCTGGCCGCGAGCAACTTTCAGCATCAAAGCACCGGGCGTGCGCCGGCGTCGGTGACCGTGGTGCTGTGCGAAAATACGCTGGTCGTCACGATGCACGAGGCCTTATCGCCCGCGGAAAAGGACCTGGCGCGGAGCCCGGATGGCGCGGCTCAAGTCCAGGAATTTCATCGACAATTGTTCGCGGATTCAAGCGCTCCGCTACGGCAAGAGATTCAACGCATTACCGGCGTGGAAGTGCGCGAATCGACGGCGGAAATCGAAACCAGTACCGGAACCGTGGTGCAGGTGTTTACGACCGGCACGATGGTGCAGGTGTACCTGCTGGCCAGCCCACTGTCGGTGGAAGCTTGGAACAGCAGCGGGCCCGACGGTCCCTAAAGCTCAAGGAGGTGCAGCAATGTTGGTCTTATCGAGAAAAAATCAGCAATCGGTGGTTGTCGGCAGCGCCGTCGGACTGGATCGATTGCTCACCGTCACGGTCTTGGAAATCCGCGGCGGAAAAGTGAAGTTGGGCTTCGACGTGCCGCCGGAGATTCCCGTCCATCGCCAAGAAGTTTGGGAACGCATTCAAGCGGAAGGGGAGCATCACGGTCCCACCACGCTCCCCTGGGCCCCGGCGCCGAACTGATGCCGCGCAAACTGGGACCGCGAAGCAGGAAATCTTCGTTCAAGTGACGCTGCGGCGATGACCCCGCACCTAGGGATTGACCTCGTTGACGAATGGCTTGATCGACCCGGGGTCATCCGCAGCGTCCAAGCGCCTTCGCGCCGCACGAACCAACCCGTTCCGTCGAGGCGCGAAGCCGTGAACTGGTTGATCGATCGAGCGACCGCTGACAAGCGAAGCGCAGCAATCGCCTTCGGGCAGAAGCGCAGCACGAAAGTCTTGCGTGTGGAGCGATTGCCGCCGTGGTCGGGTTCTGCCCGCAGGGTCAGGACCCGACCACTGTTTCGCACTCCGGCAGCGCCCGTGGGCTGTTGAGTTTGCCCGCGCAGTTTCTTTCCCAACGAGTCGGCAGGTACTACGACCTATGTCCACAAGAACTATGGAGAACCAGAACATCTGCCACGCGGAATCGGTGGTGGCGATCTTCGATACGCGCGACGCGGTCGAAGAGGCTTGCCTCGCCTTCCAGCGTCACGACTTCGAGATGACGACGATCTCGTTGGTGTGTCGCGATCATGGTCCGAAAAACGACGCTCCCACCTATTTCGACTCGCATGCCGTCTATCCGCGGGATCTCTGGGGAATGCAGTTTGGGTTTGTGATTCTGGCGCCTCAGATCGGCACGGTGTTCATCGCGGGTTCGATCGCGGTACGGACCGCCTATGGCCTCGAAGCGACCTTCGGCTCACGGGGATTCGACCAACTGAGCGCGTCGCTGGGCTGCGTGGGCGTTCCGAGCGACTGCTGCGGACTCTATGAATCGGAATTGCAGCAGGGACGGATCCTGCTGATCGTCGACGGATCGCATGAACACGTGGCCGAGGCGCGGCTCGTCTTGGCGGCAACTCAAGCGGTGGAGACGACAACACACGACGACGCGGCGGCCAACGGTGTGCTGCTGCCAGAGCACAGTCCCCGTGCCTGAAAAAACAAGGTCCAATCGAGCAGGTATTTTCCAATGTCCACGATCTACGCTCAAAATGGGAACGCGACGCATTCGCAACAGCCAACGGACACGCACGTCAACGACGCCAAACGTCGCACGTATGGCATTCTGGCCGTATTAGGACACGAAATGCGCAATCCGCTCAGCGCGCTGAGCAATGTGCTGCAACTCTGGCCCAACGCCATCCATGATCCGGCGCTGATGGAGGAACTGCATGGCATCATCCTGCGCCAGGTTCAGCAGTTGACTTGCCTGAGCGACGACCTGCTCGACGTGGCGCGGATCACCGAAGGCAAATTCGAACTTCACCTCAAGCAGGTCGATCTCCAGGAATTGATCGGCCACGCTTGTGAAGAAGTTCGCCCCTTTGTCGATCGCTGCGGGCATGTCCTGCAAGTCGACATGCCCCAGGAGCGGATGGTGCTTTACGGCGATTCGTCGCGACTGCTGCAGGTGTTCTCGAATCTCATTCAGAATGCGGCCAAGTTCACCGAACAGGGCGGTGTGTTGGGCGTTACGTTGGAGTCGCGTGCGAGTTTTGCCATCGTACGAGTGCGCGACAGCGGAAGGGGGCTGGAAGCCCGCGTCCTGGAAACGATCTTTGAACCTTTCGCACAGGTGGATGTTGCCAGCCGATCGGCGAATTGCGGGCTGGGACTGGGCCTCCCGTTGGTCAAAACGATTGTCGAACGCCACGGCGGCGATGTTTCGGCCCACAGCGCGGGCCTTGGTCTAGGGAGCGAGTTCACCGTGCGGCTGCCACTGCTCAATCGCGACGTGCGAGTCGACCCATTTCCGTAGGAAGCAGGACGATTGCTGTCGATCACCACGCGTACACAACATCAATGGAGCGATCAATGCATACGGTTCGGCCCCTGTTCGTCTCGACTTACCCGCCCGAAGAGTGCGGGCTGGCCACGTTTACCAAAGACTCCGCCGACGCTGTCGACGCGGCCGCGGGCGACGCGGTATCTTCCGTCGCCGCGATTCAGAAGTTGCGCACGGTCGGTCGTGACGACGCACGCGTCGTGCATGTCATCGACAACGCCAAGCCCGACGCCTATCAACTGGCCGCGGAGATCGCCAACGATGGCCCCTGCGATGTCGTCAGCCTGCAACATGAGTTCGGCCTCTACCCGGGCGAATGGGGCTCGCGCGTGCTGGACTTCGTGCGGGATTGTCGCAAGCCGATCATCACCACTTTCCATACACTGCAAACCGAGCCGCCGTCGACCGCGCGGCACATGATCCAGGCGATCGCCTCGCACAGCGCCGGCATGATTGTGATGACGCACGTTGCCAAACGGATGTTGGCCGATGTGTACGGCGTCAAAGGTCCACGCGTCCGCGTGATTCCGCACGGCGTGCCGGAAGTCTCGTTCGAGCGCGATCGATCGCAGCGTCCGAGGCTGGGATTCGGCGATCACCAGGTGATCTGCACGTTTGGGCTGATCAACCGCGGCAAAGGCCTGGAGTACATGATCGAGGCGATGCCGGCGATCGTGGCCGCCTGTCCGCGGGCGATCTATTTGATCTTGGGCGTGACGCACCCTCAGGTGAAACGCAACGAAGGAGAAGTCTATCGTGAAGCGTTGGTCGCCAAGGCCGAAGCGCTGGGGGTAGGCAAGCACGTCTGCTTCGTCAATGAATTCCTCAGTTTGCCCGATCTGTTGATCTATCTGCAAAGTTGCGACGTCTGCGTCACGCCGTACCCGGGCAAAGATCAAGTCGCCAGCGGCACGCTCGCCTATGCCTTGGCCGCCGTCGGCGCTGTCGTGAGCACGCCCTACGTCTACGCCCAAGAAGTACTGGCGGGAGATCGCGGAGCGCTGGTGCCGTTCGCCGATAGCGCGGCCTTGGCGGCGGCGACGGTGCGATTCCTGAGTGATGACAAACATCGTGAGCACTCGCGGCGACTGGCGCATGACTATGCGAAGCCGATGTTCTGGTCAAACGTGGGGCAGCGTTACTTGGACTGCTTCACCGAAGTCGCGGCAGAATGCCTGCAAGGTCGCCTGCTCGGGATCGGACGCCGCGTCGCCGTGCCAGGCGGCCGAGGATTTTCCGGACAACTCGTATATGGAGGTCGCTCATGAAATTGCACGATGCATTGTCCCTGGAACATCTCGATCGCATGACCGACTCGACTGGGTTGATCCAGCACGCGATCTACAGCCTTCCGCGACGTGAAAGCGGTTACACGACCGATGACAACGCCCGGGCGCTGCGGCTCTGTGCGCGGTTGTGGCGACAACATCCGGATGAGCGCATGCTGGGCCGCGTGAGTTGCTACTTGAGCTTCCTGGAACACGCGCGCACGGCTCAAGGTGGGTTTCATAACTTCATGAGCTATGACCGTCGCTGGTTGGATGCCGAAGGCTGTGGCGACTGCCAGGGGCAAGCGGTGCGGGCACTGGCGGAAGTCCTGGCAAGCGGACTGCCGGAAGATTACTTGTCGTTAGCGCGCGAGATGATCGACGACGTGTTGCCGGCCCTGGCGAATCTGCGCAGCCTGCGCGCCCAGGCCTATGTCGTCTTGGCATGGGGACACTTGGCGGCGTCGAGCGTCAAGGACCTGGAGCCGCTGGAAGGCGTGGCCTGGTCGGCCGCAGGCCGCTTGGCGGAATCATTTCAACGCTGTAAGCGGCGCGATTGGCCTTGGTTCGAATCTCGACTGACCTACGCGAACGCGGTTCTGCCGCATGCGATGTTCATCGCCGCGCGGCGCTGGCCGACGGAATCGTTCGCCGAAATCGCCGAGACATCTTTCGCGTTTCTCGATCGTGAGACCACGTTGAATGACGTGTATTCGCCCGTCGGCAACCATGGCTGGTATTCCCGGGGCGAGGAACGCGCGATCTACGATCAACAGCCCGTCGAAGCCGCGGTCATGGCGGACGCCGCGTTGGCGGCATTCGAGGCGTTGGACGACGCGGCACAACTCGGCGTCTTCCGGCGGACGCGCGAGTGGTTTCATGGCCGCAATACGCTCTCCCAAACGCTCGTCAATTCCGGCAAAGGCGCCTGTTGCGATGGCCTGCTGTCGTCGGGCGTGAACCGCAATCAAGGCGCCGAATCGACGCTGGCTTTTCTCTGGACCGAACTGCAGTTCCACGATGCCCAACACCTGCTGAGCGGAGATCAAGGGCATTCCGCGGCAATCGCTTAGTCTCCACTGCCCACACAGTCGGTCGACGAGAAGAATACGAAACATGAAAGCATTCAATGTCTGGCTGCGACGACAGGACGGCGCTTCGCAAGTGCGCCTGGAAGCGATCGAGAACGCCGAGTGGCTGATCAACCGTTTGAGCGCTTCGTTCGTCTTCAAAACGTGCGAGCCGCTGTACGAACGCCCCGATTCGACGGAATGCACGTTTCGCATCGCCCACAACTCACAATTGTCAGGTCCGCGTCTGGAGCGGCTATTGGCGGGCATCCACGAAGTCCGGCTGTTGCGGGAACCCGATCCGACCGCACCGGCCAGCAATGCCAACAATTAGAGATGAAGTCAACCAAGGCCTGTCGCACCGTCACGCACAACTCTTCTATCCTCGAGAACCGCAATGCTTCGCGAAACCAAGGCGCCGCTCCTGTACCAGGAACTATTCCATCGCCATCCGGCGAATCCGATCCTCACGGCCCAAAACTGGCCGTACCCGGCGCACACGGTGTTCAACGCGGGCGCCTGCGTGTTGGATGGTGAGACCCTGTTGTTGGTGCGCGTCGAGGACCGTCGTGGGCATTCCCATCTCACTGTCGCGCGCAGCCGCGACGGCGTTTCGGATTGGAAGGTCGACA